>JAEUMC010000834.1 GCA_016793415.1 Devosia sp.
GGCAAGTGGGACACGACCCCGGTGCCGTCGCGATTCTCGCCCGACGACATGTCGTTCACGGCGCTGTTCTCCAACGAGGGCGAGGTGCAGGGCCGCACCCTGATGAGCCCGGCGACGGAGGCGCAAGGCAGTGCGCTGTTCACTCAGCTCTACGGGCAGGACGGCACTCTGCCAAAACCCCCGAAATTATGGTGAACCGTTCCTTAAGCCTTCCCCGATAGCGTCCTTTTCGACGCCTATCGGAGAGTGGGATGGTTGCGTACCAGGATTTCGTCGCGCTGAGCCAATCGCGCGACAGTGAGGAGCGGGGGCAGGCGGCCCACCTCGCTGCCATGGCCTATCTCAACCACTATGGTCCGGCTGATGAGCATGCGGCGCTCTACGCAGCGCTGATCGGTTTTCTCGACGATCCCTCGGTGCGGGTCCGCGGCGCGCTGGCCTATGGCCTGCTGCACGCCACCGAGGCACCGCGGCCAATTCTGCTGGCGCTGCTGCAGGACAGCCCGGTGATCGCGCGCGCCGTGGTGCAGTACTCGCCGGCGCTGGTTGATGCCGACCTGATGGCGCTGATCCCTCGCGCCGATGAGGCGATGCTAATGGCGACCGCGACGCGGGAGCGGTTGAGCCGGCGGGTCGCCGAAGCCCTGGTGGCGAGGGGCGGGCGACCGTTGCTCGCCAAACTGCTGGATCGGCCTGATGTGCCGTTCTCCGCGGCCATGCTGCGCCAGGTGGCAGACCGTGAAGGGGCTGATGACGCCGAGCTGCGTGGGCTGTTGCTGGCGCGAGACGACCTGCCGGCCGATGCGCGGTTGATCCTCGTGCAGGCCGTGGCCGTCGCGCTCCGCGGGGCCCGGATGGTTGCGGGTGCCGTGGCACCGCATCGGCTGGAGCGCCTGCTGCGCGATGCCACCGATACGGCGCTGACCGCGATCGGCGAACAGGAAGCCGCGGCGGGCAGGGCACCCTACGCGGCGGAACTGGTCGAATCGGAGTTCGTGTCGACCCGGGTGATGCTGCACGCCATCGTTCAGGGCCACGTGCTGTTTTTTGCCGATTGCGTGGCGCAACTCTCGGAGACGCCGCGTGACAAGGTGTTCACGCTGCTCGAACATGGCAGCCGCGCGGCGCTCAATGCGTTGTTCGCGCGCTGCGGCCTCAGCGAGTCGGTACGCAACATGCTGGCGCGGCTGATCTTTCACGCCCGCGCCGCCGACCTTGCGGACGACCTGGCGGCGCGGCATTTCGTGGTAACGGCGCTGACCGAAGAACTGATCGTCGAACATGACGGGGTGATCCCGCCGGAGCTCGAGGAGGCCTTTGCCTATCTCAGCGAGCAGAACGTCATCCTGGCGCGCCGGGCGGCGCGCGGGGTGATGTCGGCGTTTGCCGGGATGACGCAGTCGGAAATGGCACTGCCGCAGCTCGAAGCCGAGGACCGGCTGGCGCTGCCCGCCGCCTAGGCGGACGAACGGGGTCAGTAGCGGAACTGCTCGCTCAGCACGCGCTCGTCGAGCCCGGTGCCCGGATCGAACAGAAGCGTCACCTTCTGGTTACGGTTTTCGCGCACCGTCACCTCGATGACCCGCTGGAACTCGACGTTGTCGGCCACGGCGCTGACCGGGCGCTTTTCGGCCTCGCGAGTGCGGAAGGTGACGACGGCACGGTTGTTGAGGATGGCGCCGCGCCAGCGGCGCGGCCGGAACGGCGAGATCGGCGTCAGCGCCAG
>JAEUMC010000310.1 GCA_016793415.1 Devosia sp.
ATCTGGTTGGGGACCAGCGTCGAGGTCGACATGCGCAGCGTCACGCCATCGGGATAGGCGGATTCGGCGAGCAGCGCCTTGGCCTTTTCGAGATCGTATTCGAACTTGGGCTCGAGCGGGGTGTAGAAGGTCGAGCTGGTCGGGAGCGAGGAGAAGCCGACCGGGTTGGTGCCCTTCATGATCGACTTGGCGATGCCTTCGCGATCGACGGCATGCGCGATCGCCTGGCGCAGCTTCAGGTCCCCGAGCGGGCCGTTATGCTGGTAGATCACCACGACCTGTGCCGGGGGCGTCTGGCCGTTGACATAGAAGTCGGCATTTCCTTCGACGCGGGCGAGATCCTCGGAGGACACACGGGTGAGGATATCCACCTGACCGGCCAGCAAGGCGTTGATGCGGGCCTGTGCGTCTTCGATGTAGCGGAACGTGACCGACTGGATCTTCGGGGCGCCGGCCCAGTAGTCCGCGTTGGCCTCGAGCACGACATCGTTGCCGCTGTAGGAAACGAACTTGTAGGGGCCCGAGCCCAGCGCGCCGTTCTTGAAATTGTCCGGGTTGTCGATGTTGGCCTTGGGCAGAATCTTGACGAAAGCCAGCATGTTGAGCACGACGCCAAAGGCCGTCGGCGACACCACTTCGAGCGTGGTCGGGGACGTGACGTTGGCAACGATGCCAGGCGTCGCAACCATGGACTGGGCCAGCTGACCGGCACCAAGGCGGTCAATCGACGCCTTTACGTCTTCAGCCGTGAGCGGGGTGCCGTCATGGAACTTCACGTCGTCGCGGATCGTGAGATTGACCTGCTTGTCGCCCACCAGTTCCCATGCCGTCGCGACCGAGGGCTGCATCTTGCCATCGACGTCGAAGGCGATCAGCGTGTCGTGCACCAGCGAAGCGACCTGCTCATCGACGAGACCGAAGCCGGCGGCCGGGTCCCAGTAATTGGAGGTCGGCGGCTCGGCATTGCCGTAGACGACTGCGCCGGAGGGTGCACCCTCCTGGGCGAAGGCACGCATCGGCATGATGCTGCCGAGTGCCGCAATGGCAGTGGCGGACAGGCCAGCTGCTGCGGCGGATTTGAGGATCGAGCGGCGACTTAGCTTCGGCCCCAAGCCGTCCTCGTCGCGAAAAAAGTCGGTCATTGCATTCTCCCTGCTTGCTTACGTCACCGCAAGACAGGGAGAGGCTGACATACGGTATACCGTGTGTCAACACGCTCCAGCATTCGATTGGTGCGGGGTCCCGCGGATCAGGCTGCGTTGTCGTCTGCGATGCAGTCGCAGACGATCTTGTTCGCGCCAAGCCAGAGCCCTTCGGGAAAAGGCCTGCCGGCGGTCTCCACTCCGGTCGAGGAGGGCCTTCAGGAGCTTGTGCTCCTGGCCGCCCTCCGCTCCGGTGAGCACGACGCGCCAGCCTAGAACAGTTCGCTGGCCTTGGGCGAATAGCGCGCAACCCTGTCGCGATCGAGTGTCACGCCGAGCCCGGGCATGTCCGGGATCGCCAGCATGCCGTCGGCATCGAGTTCGAACGGTTTCGCCATGATGTTGTCCACATAGGCGCTGCCGGCGATGTACTCGACCAGATCGACGTTCGGCAGTGCCGACGCCAGTTGCAGGTCTGCCGCGATGCCGAGCGCCGTGTTCCAGCCATGGCCGACATAACGGACGCCGAAATCCTGCGCCATCCAGGCGATGCGACGCTGCTCGCTCAGGCCGCCCACCTTGGTGACGTCCGGCTGCACGATGTCGAAGGCGCCCTGCACCAGGAACGGGATGAAGGACTGACGGCGGGTGAGCACCTCACCTCCCGAAATCGGGACGCGGGTTTCACGGCGCAGCGTGATGAAATCCTCGAGGGCATCCGGCTTCACTGCCTCCTCGAACCAGTCGACGTCGTGGTCCGCCAGCATGTCGGCAGTGCGAAGCGCCCATTTCAGGCCGTTCGGCCAGTAAGCGTCGCTGGCGCCGGCATCGACCATGAGCCGGCCGCCCGGCGGCAGGGCGTCCTTGGCGGCGCGCACGATGGCTTCGTCGAGGCGGTAGTCGTTGCGGCGACCGAACGGCCCCCAGCCAATCTTGAACGCCTTGAACCCCTGCTCCCGCCAACGGACGATCTCGTCGCCCATCTGTGCCGGCTCTTCCATCAGCAGCGAACAATAGGGCATGACGCGCTCCTGGTGGCGCCCGCCCATCAGTCGGCCGACCGATAGTCCGGTGACCTTGCCCAGGATGTCCCAGAGCGCGATGTCGATGCCGCTGACCGCATGGGTCAGTGTGCCGCCGCGCCCCATCCAGAAGGTGTTCTGGTGCATCTTTTCGGAAACGCGTTCGGGCTCGAGCGCGTTCTCGCCGCGGTAATAGGGCTCGAGAACTTCGAGAGCGGCCTCGACCAGGCGTCCGTCGGTGAACACGCTGCCATATCCGGTGATGCCGGCATCGGTATGCACGGCGATCAGCGCGTGGATGGAGTCCTCGGCCTTGATCTCGACGGACCATCCGCCTTTGGGGCTCTCGCCGAACAGCGGCGCCGCAACGATGCGGGTAATGCGGACGGGCCCGATATTTTCCCGTGGGGCCAAAGGCATGGAAAGCTCCTCGATTGGTGACGTGCCGAATTATCGTATACAATCATACGACACAAGGGACCGTCAGGCGCTGGCGGGCGCCCCGACGGGAATGGCGTTGAAGGGGGCCGCAAAGTGGCAGGCGGCCGTGTGGCCAGGGCCGAGCCGAGTGGCAGGTGGCGCAGTCGTGCTGCAGATGGACTGGGCTATCGGGCAGCGGGTGTGAAAGCGGCAGCCGCTCGGCGGATTGGCGGCACTGGGCACGTCGCCCGGAATGGTGAAGAAGGACCGCCGTCCCTTTGCTGCCGAGGGTACCGAATTCAGCAGCGCCTGAGTGTACGGGTGGCTGGGCGATTCGAAGATGGCGGCCCGCGGCCCCATCTCGACGATCTGGCCCAGGTACATCACCGCGACCCGCTCGGAGATATGCCGCACGACGCCGAGGTCGTGCGAGATGAACAGGTAGGTCAGTCCAAGCTCGTGCTTCAGATCCTGCAGCAGGTTGAGCACCTGCGCCTGCACCGACACGTCCAGCGCCGACACCGCCTCGTCGCAGACGATGAAGCCGGGCTCCAGGGAGATGGCGCGGGCGATACAGAGGCGCTGGCGTTGCCCGCCGGAGAATTCGTGCGGAAAGCGGCTGGCATGCGCCGGCGTCAGTCCCACCAGGTCCAGCAGCTTGCGCAGCCGGCTCTCGCGGCTGACGCTGTCGCCGATATTGTGGATGACCATCGGCTCGACGATCAGCTCGCCCGCCGTCATGCGCGGGTTGAGGGCGCCAAACGGATCCTGGAAGATGATCTGCATGTCCTGGCGCAGCCGCCGCAACTGCTGCGGCGATTTCGCCAGCACGTCTTCGCCTCGGAAGCTCACCGACCCGCCGGTGGGCTCGATCAATCGCAGCACCAGCCGGCCGGTCGTCGTCTTGCCGCATCCGCTTTCGCCGACAAGGCCCAGCGTCTCGCCGCGCGCAATGCTGAAGCTGACATTGTCGACGGCATGAAGGTATCGCTTCTCGGCAAACGGCTTGCGGCTGCCCAGCACGAATTTGCGGCTCAGTCCGTCAACCTTGAGCAGCGGCTCTGCGCTGGGGCTGGTATCGGTCATCGCCCAGCCCCCGCCACCAACTGGTAGCCGTTATCGCGGATGCAGGCGGCGCCATGCCCTCCCCCGAACTCGACCAGCGGCGGCACCGCGGCAGTGCAGGGCGGTCGGGCATAGGTGCAACGCGGCTCGAACGGACACCCCGGGGGGCGCGCCGCTGCCATAGGCACCGTGCCCTCGATTGCCTTCAGGCGCGCCGCGTCGTGATCGATCGGCGGGATCGAGGCCAGCAAGGCCTCGGTGTAGGGATGGCGAGGCGTGTCGAACACATCGGCGGCCGGGCCATGCTCCATCACGTGCCCCAGATACATGATCTGCACCCGGTTGGTG
>JAEUMC010000837.1 GCA_016793415.1 Devosia sp.
GATGGCGCCGAAGACGATGCGATGGCCACGGCCGGCGCCTTCGATGGCCTCGGCCAGGGCGAAGCAGTCGGCATCGTTGGCGACGAATACCGGGCGGCCGAGCGCCGCCGTGAGTTCGGGGCCCAGTCTGCGCCCATCGGCGCAGGGGATGTTGGCGACGGTAATGATCTGGGTAGCCGGATCGACCACGCCGGTGATCGAGATGGCGATCGGCGTGCCCTGCGGCGCGCCGGCCGCGTCGGCGACGCTGCGGATGGCGGCGACGAAGGCATCGAAATCGTCGAGCGGCGTCGGCACCCGACCGAGCGGCGTCAGCTCGGTGGGGCTCTTGGCCAGTGCCGCCTTGATCCCGGAACCGCCAATATCGAAGCAGATAATCATCACTGTTGAGTGCTTTCTAACGCAGAGGCATCTACCTTCGGCAAACGCGCCCGACTCGGGCCGCGCGAAAGGTGCGATGACGGATAATGGTTGAACAGGCCCGGCAGCAGGCGACCCCTACGATCGACGACGTCGCGGCGCTTGCCGGGGTGTCGCGCGCTGTCGCCTCCCGTGCGCTCTCGTCCGAAAAACGTCCGGTCTCGGCGGAAAAGCGTGAGCGCGTACTGCAGGCGGCGGCCGAGCTCGGCTATCGCGTCAACCTGTTGGCGCAGAGCCTCACCACCAAGACGGTCAACCTGATTGCCGTGGTGGTCAACCACATTCACGACCTTTCCGACCTCGACCTGTTCGATCGGCTGCTGGCCGAGACGCAGGCCATCGGCAAGCAGGTGATCCTCATTCGCGTCGGCTCGGTCGACAAGGTCGAGGAGTTCCTGCGCCAGGGCGTCGCCTACCATGTCGATGCGGCGCTGGTGTTCTCCGATTTCGCCGATGCCGAGACGGTGCGGAAAATGTTCCGCTCCGATCTGGTGGTGATGCTCAACGGCCGCCATGACCGGCTGTCGCCGACGGTGATCCCCGATGAGGCGATGGGAATCCACCAGGCCGTCGCCGATGCCGCCGGCAACGGGGTGAAGACCGCTGCGCTGGTCACCGGCCGCGCCTCTTCGCTGGTCGAACAGGCGCGTATCGCGTCCTATCTCAGCGCCTTCAGGCAACATGGCATCGAGCTCGTCCAGACCGTCCAGGGCGATTATTCCTATCAGAGCGGGCATGCTGCGGCGCCCGCGGTCGTCGGCTTCGATTGCCCCGATGCAGTGTTCTGCACCTCGGATGCCATGGCGATGGGTATCCTCGATGTCTGCCGCGAGGATTTTCCCGGCAACCGCCCGACCCGCTTCCGGCTCTATGGTTTCGACAACCTGTCGCTGACCGATTTCGATGCCTATCCGATCTCGTCCATCGGCTATGACAAGGCCGATTACGTGCGCCACATGGTGCGCTTCCTCGCCGACCCCACGGCGTTCACGCCAGGCCAGCCGCCAGTGCTGATCCCGACGCGGTTCGTGCCGAGGAAGACCAGCTAGGCTTCTCCGCCCTCGCCTCACACTCGGTGTCGTCTCTGCTGATGCCGCGCGGTGAGCTCTGCACCTGACAGGGCCCCAAACATCGGGGGTGGGAGGGGGCCAATGGCCCTGGCGCCCGTACGGGAAGTGGAGATGGCGGCTGCCACCACCACCCCCACTAAATGGTTCCGGGCCGTCTTGGGGGACGGCCCGGCAGTCGGCAGGGGCGGCGGCAAAGGGAGAAGGACGCCGCCCGGCCGGTTCTTACCAGAGCGCGGTCAGCGCCGGCGGGTTGGCGGTCTCGCCCCACCACTTCTTGTAGTTCGCCGCGTAGGCGCCCGACTGGATGTAATCGGACACGAACATGTCGAGCCAGCGCACGAACTCCGGATCGCCCTTGGCGACGGCAATGCCGATCGGGTCGTTCGAGTAGAGGCCCGGGATGGTCACGAGGCTCGGGTTCTTGGTGGCGAGATAGTCGAGCAGCGACGAGTCTTCGATCGCCGCGTCGACGCGCTTCTGCTGCAGCTGCAGCACGCCATCGGGCGCGAACTGGTCGACATAGACGAGCTCGGCAGTTGGCACGGCGTTCTTGATGAACGTCTCGCCGGTGGTGCCGCGACCGACGACGATCTTCTTGCCGGCGAGGCTGGCGAGGTCGGTGATGCCCGAGTCGGCCTGGACGATGACGCGCAGGCCCGCGCGGTTGTACGGAATGGTGAAGTTCACCGACTTGGCACGCTCGAGCGTCGCCGAGGTGTTGGCAACGACGATGTCGAGCTGGCCCGAGACCAGCATCGAGATACGGGCGTCACCCGACACGTCGGTGAATTCGACCGGCACGCCGAGCTTGGCGGCGATCATGTTGGCGACGTCGACGTCATAGCCGACCGGGTTGTTCTGGTCGTCACGGAAGCCGATCGGCTCGCCGCCGAGCGACACGCCGATGCGCACCACGTTGCGGCCGCGGATGTCGTCGATCATGCCGGCGAAGGCCGGGACGGCCGTGGTGGCGACGAGCGCCAGCGCGGCAATGGTCGCAAGAATACGCTTCATGGGGTTGTTCCTCTCCTTGATCAGATAGTCTTCGCTGCGCGGAGTTCTGCTTCCGGCATCGAGTCGTCCCAGAGCCAGTAGCGGATCTCGCCCTGGCACCTGAAGTTCACCACCTCGTGGTTCCCCTTGGCGTCGACGGCGTGGATCACCACCCCGCCAAGGAACCCTTCGGTGAGTTCGTTGAGCTCGTCGACCGCGAGCTTGACCGCATCGCTCAGCGAGTAGCCGAGCTTCATGGCGAGGACGATGGTGCGGCTGGTCGCGCAGCGCATCGTCATCTCGCCGGTATGGGTGCAGGCCGCGGCGCCATAGCGGCTGTCGGCGTAAAAGCCGGCGCCGGGGATTGGGCTGTCGCCCAGCCGGCCCGGATATTTCCAGGCCCAGCCGGAGGTCGAGGTGGCCGCATGGATGCCGCGCTGCGGGTCGGCGCTGAGATAGACCGTGGTGTCGCGCACCCGCTCCGGGTCGGTGATGGTCTTGAGCAGCGGCGCCAGCGGAGTGTTCGGGAAGGCCGCCTTCTGCTCGGGCGACATTTCCTTTTCGAGCCGCTCCCACCACACGCGCTTGCTATCCTCGAGCAGCACGTCGTCGACCGAGAAACCGGTTTCAGTGGCAAAGCGGCGCGCCCCGGCGCCGGTCAACATGACATGCGGCAGCTTCTTCATCACCTCGTGAGCGAGGCGGGCCACCGGGATGGTATCGGGCACTGCGCCGACCGTGCCGACATTGCGGGTGGTGCCGTCCATCACCGCCGCATCGCACTCCATCACCCCCAGCATGTTGGGCCAGCCGCCATGGCCGACGCTGCGCACCTTGGTTTCGGCTTCGACCTTCGAAATGCCGGCCACCATGGCCGTCAGGCTGTCGCTGCCGGAACGCAGCATCTCGACGGTCGTCGGGATGCCGGGCCAGCCTTCCGCATTGGCGATGAACAACATGATGGTCAGTCTTTCCGCATCTTGGAGAGAAACTGCGCGACGCGCGGCTGTGCGAGGCCGCCATCGTCGGCGAAGAACTTTTCGGTCGGCAAATCGACCAGCAGCACGCCCTTCTCGAGAAAGACGATGCGGTTCGAGATCTGCCGCGCGAACTCGATCTCGTGCGTGACGAACACCATGGTGGTGCCGTCCTTGGCGAGCTTGGCGAGGATATCCAGCACTTCCGAGGTCATCTCGGGGTCGAGCGCGCTGGTGACTTCGTCGAGCAAGAGGTAACGCGGCTTCATCGCCAGCGCCCGGCAGATGCCGACTCGCTGCCGCTGCCCGCCAGAGAGCTGTGCCGGATAAGCATCGGCGCGATCGCCAAGTCCCACCTGGGCGAGCAGCGACCGGCCCTCGGCCTCGGCTTCCGCCTTGGGTCGCTTCAACACCTCGATCGGCGCCAGCGTGATGTTCTGCAGCGCCGTCATGTGCGGGTAGAGGTTGAACAGCTGGAACACCGTGCCTGAGCGCTTGCGCGCCTCGGCCAGCTCCTTGGGCTTCGACACATCGAAATCGTCGACGGTGATCTTGCCGGCATTGAGCTTTTCGAGCCCGTTGATGCAGCGGATCAGCGTCGATTTGCCCGAGCCCGAGGACCCCAGGATCGACACCACTTCCCCGGGGTTCACCGTGAGGTTCACCCCGTCGAGGACGGTGACCGGGCCAAAGGCCTTCTTGACGTTTTCGACTTTCAGCATGCTTCAGAGGCCCCGGAAGGCGCTGTGCGCCCGCAGACGTTTTTCGGCCCAGGCGCCCAGCGAGGCGACCGCCTTGGCGGCGAGGTAGTAGAGGATGCCGACCGCCGTCCACACGATGAACGGCTTCAGCGTCCTGAGGTTGAGCGTGGCGCCGATCTTGGCGAGATCGAGCACGCCGATCACCGAGATCAGCGAGGTGACCTGCAGCTGGTTGACCAAGAGCGCCGTCAGCGGCCCGATCGAGAACGCAGCGGCCTGCGGCGCGATCACATGACGCAACACCTGCCAGCGGCTGAGCCCGAACACCCGGGCGGCCTCGACCTGGTCGCGGCCGATGGATTCGATCGACGACACGGCGATGACGTAGACGAAGGCCGCGGTGTTGAGCGACAGCGTGATGACCGCGGCGCTCACCGGGGTCATGTTCAGCTTGAAGAACGCCGGAACGCCGAAGAACACCAGGAACAACTGCACCAGCACCGGCGAGTTCTTGAGAACCTCGGCGACGAAAGTGATGACCTGCATCAGCACCGGCACGCGGTAGAACCGCACGATGCCCCACAGCACGCCGATGACGAGACCGATCAGCGAGGTGATGAGGAACAGCCCGACGGTGACCCCGAGGCCCTGCAGCAGCAGCACGATGTCGTAGGGGGTGAACTCGGCGAAACGCATCAGCTCACCTGTTCCTGAAGGTCGCGGTTGAGGCGGCGGTGCAACAACGTGATGCCGAGCGACACCAGGTAAGTCAGCGCCGCATAGACCACCAGCAGCACGACATAGACCTCGAACGGCCGGAACGTGTCCGAGGCGACGATCTTGGCCTGCCCGGTCAGCTCGTTGAGCGTGATGGTTGAAAGGATCGACGAGGTGAGGATCATGTTGATCAGCACCGAGCCCAGCGGCCGCACCGAGGTCCTGAGCGCGATCGGCAAGACGATGCGGGTGAAGGTCACGCGCTTACTGAGCCCGCTGACCTCGGCCGCTTCGAGGATGCCGTTATCGATGGCGAGGATGCCGGCACGGATCGCGTCCGACGCATAGGCGCCGCCGGCGATCGACAGCGCGATCACCCCGGTGGTGAAGGCATCGATGTAGATGCCGATCTCGGGCAGGCCGTAATAGAAGAAGAACAGCTGCACGATGAACGGGATATTGCGGAACAGGTCGACATAGAGGAAGGCCAGCCGGCTGATCCACTGGCTCGACGAGGTGCGCGCGATGGCGACCAGCATGCCGAGAATGACGCTGCCCACGAGCGCCAGGGCGCAGGCTTCGAGTGTCAATAGCGCCCCCTCGGCCAGAAAGCCGAGATGGGGAATGAGAATGGTGAGATCGAGCCGCACGTGCCCTCCCGCCGAGTGAAACCGGTTTCACCTTATGTGACAGTTCGGCAATGTCAAGCAGCCTTCGCGACCTATCCGGCGCTTCTCGGGGCAGTGCGCTATCGCACACACGTGGCCGTGATCGGCATTGGCGACGAAGTGTGACCCCAATGCACTCGACAAGTGGTGTGGCTTTTTGCTGGTAAGCACCTTGATATTGCCACTCTTGTTGCGAGACCCGTTTTGACCACCCGCCGCCTGTTTCTGATCGGGAGCGCCGCCCTGGCGCTCAGTGCCTGTTCTTCCACCGGCAAGCGCGAACTCAGCGCGCGGACCAATGTGATCCAGGTCGATGAGCCGTGGGCCAGCTACTATTCGATGAAGACCAATGAGCCGTTCCCGGTTCCAGGCATCGATATCCGCAAGATCCCGCAGCAGTTCTGGCGCCAGGAAGTGGATTATGCCGGCGGCGAAAAGCCCGGCACCATCGTCGTCAACACCACCGAGCGCTTCCTCTATCTGGTGCAGCCGGGCGGCCGGGCCATGCGCTACGGCGTCGGCGTCGGGCGCGAGGAGGGGCTGAACTTCCGCGGTTCGGCGGTGATCGCCCGCAAGGCCGAATGGCCGCGCTGGACCCCTACCGCCAACATGATCAAGACCCAGCCCGAGCGCTACGGCCCGGTGGCCGCCGGCCTCGAGCCGGGCCTCAAGAACCCGCTCGGCCCGCGTGCGCTTTACCTCTACCGCAACGGCAAGGACACGCATTTCCGCCTGCACGGCACGCTCGAGCCCTACACCATCGGCCAGTCGGTCTCGTCGGGCTGTATCCGCCTGATCAACCAGGACATCATCGACCTCTACAGCCGCGTCCCCACCGGCACCCGGGTGATCGTCACGGGGTGACCTCTTCATCCTCCCCCGCGGGGCGGGGGAGGGGGACCAGCGAAGCTGGTGGAGGGGCGGCTAGACCCTCAGTCGCACGTCGCGTTCGCTCCTGTTTGCACCATCGCTTGCTGCCACCCACGGAGCCGCCAAAGCCGCCCCACCTCCCCATCCGGGCAGGCCGCTCCAGGACAGGGTGACAAATGCCGTTCTGCTCAGCATTATGGCCCTCCCGGAATCAGCGGTGGGGATGTCCGTGGCATCAAAGGCCAATATCGATGCCTGGTTCGAGCGTATCGGCTTTGCCGGCTCGATCGCTCCCTCGCTGGAGACGCTGAGCCAATTGCATCAGCTGCATCCGGCAGCCATTCCCTACGAGAACCTCGATCCGCTGATGGGCGCGCCAGTTCGGCTCGACCTTGCCAACCTGCAGCAGAAGCTGCTGTTCGATCGGCGCGGCGGCTATTGCTTCGAGCACAACCTGTTGTTCAAGGCGATGCTCGAGGAACTCGACTTCGAGGTGAAGATGCATGGCGCCCGCGTGCTGTGGGGCCTTGCCGAGGGCGAGGAGCCGCCGCTGCGCCATCTGGTGCTGACCGTCGAGGTCGCCGGCATCACCTATCTCGCCGATGTCGGGTTCGGCGGCCAGACCGCCACAGCGCCGCTGCGCCTGCGGGCCGATGTGCCACAGCAGACGCCGCTCGATACCTATCGCCTGCTCGAATCCGACGGCACCTGGCAGGTGGAAATCGAGATCGAGGGCGAGTGGCACCCGCTCTACAGCTTCGAGCGCACCGAGCGCGGCATGGACGAACTGGCCAAGCTGAACGACGAGGCCGATTCCTCGCCGTTCTTCACCCAGAACCTCTTGGTCGCGAGGGTCGAAAAGACCCGGCGCGTGGCGCTGTTCAACAGCAAGCTCAACATCCACACCGTGGGAGCGCCCAGCGAAGGGCGGCTGATCGGCTCGGTCGCCGAGCTGCGCGAGCTGCTCACCGGCAGCTTCGGGCTGCAACTGCCCAATGACGAGCGGCTCGAACCGGCGCTGCAGAAGATCATCGATCGCGAGCCCGCCTGATGGCGCCGGTTTATGTCGACCCCGACAAGGTGCTGGAGTTCAAGGACGAGCAGGCCTTCTACGATTGGCTGAGCCGGCATCACGACAGTGACGCGTGGGATGAAGTGTGGATCAAGATCCACAAGGTCGGTTCGGGCCTCCCCTCGATCACCGCCAAGGAGGCGATCGACGTCATCCTCTGCTGGGGCTGGATCGACGCCGTCCGCAAGGGCTTTGACGACAAGAGCTTCCTGCAGCGCTACACCCGCCGCGGCCGGAAGAGCATCTGGAGCAAGATCAACGTCGACAATGTCGCCCGGCTGATCAAGTCCGGCAAGATGACCGAACACGGCATGAAGCATGTCGAGGCGGCCAAGGCCGATGGCCGCTGGGATCGCGCCTACGGCGCCGGCAAGGAGCTGAAGATCCCCGACGACTTCATGGCGGCGATTGAGGCTGAACCCGCGGCCAGGGAAATGCTGGGCAGGCTCACCGAGCAGAACCGCTTCGCGCTCGCCTT
>JAEUMC010000949.1 GCA_016793415.1 Devosia sp.
CCTCCCCCGCAAGGGGGGAGGTGCCCGGAAGCATCGAGGATACCTCACCCGCGGAGGCGGCAGAATGAACATCGCCAAATACAACTTCGCCTATCTCGACGAGCAGACCAAGCGGATGATCCGCCGGGCCATCCTGAAGGCCATTGCGGTACCGGGCTACCAGGTGCCGTTCGCCAGCCGCGAGATGCCGATGCCCTATGGCTGGGGTACCGGCGGGGTGCAGGTCACTGCCTCGATCATCGGTCCATCAGATGTGCTGAAGGTTATCGACCAGGGTGCCGACGACACCACCAATGCTGTGTCGATCCGGGCTTTCTTCGCCAAGGTCGCTCAGGTCGCCGTGACCACGCATACCGAGGAAGCGACGATCATCCAGACGCGGCACCGCATCCCGGAGGCGAAGCTTACCGAGGGGCAGGTGCTGGTTTACCAGGTGCCGATCCCGGAGCCCTTACGCTTCCTCGAGCCGCGCGAAACCGAGACGCGGAAGATGCATGCGCTCGAGGAATACGGGCTGATGCATGTGAAGCTCTACGAGGACATCGCCAAGCATGGCCGCATCGCCACGACCTATGCCTATCCGGTGAAGGTCGAGGGCCGCTACGTCATGGACCCCTCGCCGACGCCGAAATTCGACAACCCCAAGATGCACATGTCGGAGGCGCTGCAGCTGTTCGGCGCCGGGCGCGAAAAACGCATCTATGCGGTGCCGCCCTATACCGAAGTGGTGAGCCTCGATTTCGAGGACCATCCGTTCGAGATCCAGCATTTCGAGGAGCCGTGCGCGCTGTGCGGCGCGACCGGGGTCTACCTCGACGAGGTGATCCTCGATGACCGGGGCGGGCACATGTTCGTCTGCTCCGACACCGATAATTGTGAGGATCGCCGCGAGCACGGCCACCGCGGCAAGCTCGCCGGACATGCGCTGGAGGCAGCAGAATGAGCACGCGAGTTTCAGTCAGCGACCCGCTGCTGCGGGTCTCCAAGCTGAGCAAATTCTACGGCAGCCGCATGGGTTGCGCCGATGTGTCGTTCGAGCTGTGGCCGGGCGAAGTGCTGGCCATTGTCGGGGAGTCCGGCTCGGGCAAGACGACGCTGCTCAACTGTCTTTCGACGCGGCTGGAGCCGACGTCGGGCCTCGCCGAGTACCGGATGCGCGACGAGGTGTGGCGCAACCTCTATGACCTCAGCGAGGCCGAACGGCGCTTCCTGATGCGCACCGACTGGGGCTTTGTGCACCAGAACCCGGCCGATGGCCTCAGGATGACGGTGTCGGCCGGCGCCAATGTCGGCGAGCGGATGATGGCGGTGGGCGACCGGCACTATGGCCGGATCCGCTCGACGGCGATCGAGTGGCTCGGCCGGGTGGAGATCGCCGAGGACCGGGTCGACGACGAGCCGCGCGCCTTCTCGGGCGGCATGCGGCAGCGGCTGCAGATCGCCCGCAACCTCGTGACCCATCCCCGCCTCGTTTTCATGGACGAGCCGACCGGCGGGCTCGACGTTTCGGTGCAGGCGCGGCTGCTCGACCTGATCCGCGGCCTCGTCGCCGACCTGGGGCTCTCGGCCATCATCGTCACCCATGACCTCGCCGTGGCGCGACTGTTGTCGCACCGGATGATGGTGATGAAGGACGGGCACGTGATCGAACAGGGGCTGACGGACCGGGTGCTGGATGATCCGCGCGAGCCCTACACGCAGCTGCTCGTCAGTTCGATTTTGCAGGTGTGACAATGAGCGTCGCGCCCTTGGCCTCCCCCCTCCCAGCCTCCCCCACAAGGGGGGAGGTGCCACTCCGTGCACTTGGTACGATCTTGCCACAGCCGCTCTTCACCTCCCCCTTGATGGGGGAGGCCGGGAGGGGGTGGGGCAGTCCCGCTCGAGGTTCGAAATGACCGCCCTGCTTTCAGTCTCAGACGTCGCAAAGTCCTTCACCATGCACCTGCGCGACGGCATCGTGTTGCCGGTGGTGTCCGGGGTCGGTTTCGAGGTCAACGCCGGCGAGTGCGTGGTGCTCGGCGGGCCATCGGGGGCGGGTAAATCCAGCCTGCTGAAGATGGTCTACGGCAATTACGGCGTCGATGCCGGCTCGATCTCGCTAATCCATCGCGGCCAGCCGGTCGATCTCGCGACAGCCAGCCCGCGTATCGTGCTCGACCTCAGGCGCGACACGATCGGTTATGTCAGCCAGTTCCTCCGCACCGTGCCGCGCGTCACCACGCTCGATGTGGTGGCCGAACCACTGGTGAGCCGTGGCACGGCGCGCGACGAGGCGACGGCCAGGGCGCGCGAGCTGCTGGCGCGGCTCAACCTGCCGGAGCGGCTGTGGTCGCTGCCGCCGGCGACCTTTTCGGGCGGCGAGCAGCAGCGGGTCAACATCGCCCGCGGCTTCATCACGCCGCATCCGGTGCTGCTGCTCGATGAGCCGACGGCCTCGCTCGATGCCACCAACCGCGCGGTGGTGGTGGAGATGATCGCCGAAAAGAAGCGGGCCGGCGTGGCGCTGCTCGGCATCTTCCATGACGAAGAGGTGCGAGCCCAGGTCGCCGACCGCATCGTCGATGTCACCTTGTTTGCCGCAAGGAAGGCCGCATGAAGCTCTCCGAAACCGCAGTGGTGCACCCCACAGCCGAGGTGCACGACTCCACCCTCGGCCGGTACACCGAGGTCGGCGCCAACTGCCACGTCAATCGCTCGACGCTGGGGGATTACTCGTACCTCGTCGATGGTACCCAGGTGGCGTACGCCCAGATCGGCAAGTTCGCCAATATCGCGGCGAATGTGCGGATCTATGCTTCGAAGCACCCGATGCAGCGGGCTTCGCTGCACCACTTCACCTACCGTTCAAGCTGGTATTTCGAGGGCGAAGCCGACGATGCGGCGTTCTTCGAGTGGCGGGCCGAGCACGGCATCGAGATCGGACACGATACCTGGATCGGCCATGGCGCGGTGATCATGCCAGGCGTCAAGGTCGGGCATGGCGCGATCATCGGCTCGAACGCCGTGGTGACCAAGGACGTCGCCGACTTCGCCATCGTGGTGGGCGTGCCGGCCAAGCCGATCCGCCAGCGCTTCCCGGGCCCGATCGCCGATCGGTTGCTGGCGCTTGGCTGGTGGGACTGGAGCCACAAGAAGCTCCATCAGGCGCTGCCGGATTTCCGTGCGCTCGAGATCGAGGCCTTCCTCGAGAAGTACGAGTAGCTGTCTTTCAACTGTCACACGGAGCTGCGGGGCGTCGCCGAAAGGCTGCGCCCCCAGTGCTTTGGCATCGGCGCGGCACGGCTTTTCCACTGTCACGAAGACGTCACCCAACCTTCACGCGCGCTTCGTCTAGCCGCCTTAGGTGTTGGCCCCGTCGATTGGACGGGGTGCCCGCGCATGCTGAAGATTTCACAGGTTACACGTCGCTTCGGTGCCAAGGTGGCGGTCGACAACGTCAACCTCGAAATCCCCGCCGGTCAGATGGTCGGTGTTATCGGCCGTTCCGGCGCCGGCAAATCGACCCTGCTCAGGATGATCAACCGGCTGATCGACGTCAGCGAAGGCAGCGTCGAGTTCGGCGGGCTGGAAGTCTCGTCGCTGCGTGGCCAGGCGTTGCGCGACTGGCAGCGCGACTGCGCCATGATCTTCCAGCAGTTCAACCTGGTGCCGCGCCTCGACGTCATCACCAATGTGATGCTCGGCCGGCTCAACCGCCGCAACACCATCATGAGCCTGTTACAGATCTTCTCGGAGGACGAGCAGCTGATGGCGCTCAAGGCGCTGGAGCGGCTCGATATCGCGCAGACCGCCAGCCAGTGGGCCCAGACGCTTTCCGGTGGCCAGCAGCAGCGTGTCGCCATCGCCCGGGCCCTGATGCAGGAGCCCAAGGTGATCCTCGCCGACGAGCCGATCGCCTCGCTCGACCCGCGCAACGCCAAGATCGTCATGGACTCGCTGCAGGCGATCAACGAGGAGCAGGGGATCACGGTGATCACCAACCTCCACACCCTCGACACCGCCCGCGCCTATTGCGAGCGGATCATCGGCATGTCGGCGGGCCGCGTGGTGTTCGACGGCACGCCCGAGCAGCTGACCACCGAGGTGGCGCGTGAGCTCTACGGCGCCGATGGCCTCGAAGAGGCGTTCTCCGAGGAAATGACCTCGACCAGCCTCGAGGCGATCGTTCCGAAGAAGAAAAAGAAGAAGCACGCCGAGTTGCCGCCGGGCGCCCTCGAGGCCCCGCTCGCTTCGGCTGGCCTCCCCAACTGAAATCCAGAGTTTCCGCTCCTGCCGGTCGGCCGCCTGCTCGCGCGGCGCGGCAGGTGGCGGAAAGCCAATCGCGTCACCAAAGGAGACATCCATGTCCGCGATCCGTAACGTCCTCGTGGCGACCCTCGCCCTCACCATGACCGGCACTGCCTTCGCGCAGGATGTCTCGGTCCTCCGCATCGGCCTCGATGGTTCGGAGAACGAAGCCGACCAGATCCGCAAGACCGAATG
>JAEUMC010000951.1 GCA_016793415.1 Devosia sp.
CCTCCCCCGCAAGCGGGAGAGGGAGTCCCGACTGCCGGCCCCTCTGCCCACCCAACTATCGTCCCGCTTGAGCTCACCCGCTCGATATGTTCACTGGCGACCCAATGCCCTCCCACGTCATCCATATCCCCTCGTTCCGCCACTTCCTCTCGTCCCGGGCGCTGTCGTCGGTGGCGTTCCAGGGCTCGGCCGTGGCGATCGGATGGTTGATCTACGATCGCACCCGCAACCCGTTCGATCTCGGGCTGGTCGGGCTGTTCCAGTTCCTACCCATGCTGGTGCTGACCTTCCTCGCCGGGCATGTCGCCGATCAGTTCGACCGCCGCCAGATCGGCCTCGTCTGCCAGGTGATCGAGGCCGTCACCATGGGCTTCATCGCGCTGGGCATCTGGCAGGGCTGGCTGCCCACCTGGGGGATCTTTGCCGCAGTGACCGTGCTCGGCGCGGCGCAGGCCTTCGAGCGGCCGAGCATGGCGGCGTTGCTGCCGGGGATCGTCCCCACCGCGCAGTTGCAGAGCGCCGTCGCCACCTCGACCTCGGTGATGCAGACCGCGCTGATCATCGGCCCGGCGCTTGGCGGCATCCTCTATGGCTTCGGCGACGTGGTGCCGTTCCTCGCTTCGGGCGTGCTGTTCCTCGTTGCCAGCTACAATGTGCTGCAGATCGACAAGCCCGCCACCCTGCCTGCCCGCGCCCCGATGACCTTCGAGTCGGTGTTCGCCGGGGTGGTGTTCATCAAGAGCAAGCCGGTGATGCTGGGCTCGATCTCGCTCGATCTGTTCGCCGTGCTGCTCGGCGGCGCCACCGCCATGCTGCCGGTCTATGCGCGCGATATCCTCCATGCCGGCCCCTGGGCGCTGGGGTTCCTGCGCATGGCGCCGGCCATCGGCGCGGTGGTGATGTCGCTGCTGCTCGCGCGCTTCCCGCTGCAGCATAAGGTCGGGCTCAAGATGCTGGTGGCCGTCGCCATTTTCGGCGCCGCCACCATCGTCTTCGCCTATTCGACGAACATCGTGCTCTCGGTGGTGATGCTGATCGTGCTCGGCGCCTCCGACACGGTGAGCGTCGTGGTACGGAGTTCCCTCGTCCAGCTCCTCACCCCGGACCACATGCGCGGCCGGGTCAACGCCGTGAACTCGCTGTTCATCGGCACCTCCAACCAGCTGGGCGAATTCCGCGCCGGAGTGTTTGCCGGCTTCATGGGGCCGGTCGCCGCCGTCGCCTTCGGCGGTATCGGCACCCTCGCCGTGGTGCTGCTCTGGTCGCGGCTGTTCCCCGCCTTGCGCAAGGTCGACACGCTCAGCGGCTAACCCGGCCATCCACAGTTGTCGTACCAGCCGATTTGCATCCGCCAATCGGCGATATATGCTGTTCCGAACCCGTTTGTCTGCGGGGCAAAGGGGGGCCAACACATGACTGATATGCTGCCGGTTGGCCGCGCCCGCGGCAGCCTGGTCAAACAGGTCAGCGAGGAGTTGCGCGCCGAGATCGCCTCGGGCCGCTTCAGCATCGGCGACAAACTGCCTTCGCAATCCAACCTCACCGAACGCTTTTCGGTCAGCCGCACTGTGGTCCGCGAAGCCGTAGCGAGCCTCCAGGCCGATGGCATCGTCGAGTCGCACCAGGGCGCCGGCGTGTTCGTCACGGCGCGCACCGCGCCCGCCGCCTTCGCCTTCCAGAGCATCGATCCGGCGCGGATTTCCTCGATCCTCGAAACCCTTGAACTGAGGGCCGCGGTCGAGATCGAGGCAGCGGGTCTGGCGGCCCAGCGCCGCTCGCCACAGCAGGAAGAGGAGATCTTCCGCACGCACAACATGGTAGCCGCGCAGATTGCCCGTGGCGAGCGCTCCAACGAGGCGGATTTCGCCTTCCACCGCGCCATCGCCGCTGCCACCAACAACCCCCGCTTCCTCGAATTTCTCGATCTGCTCGGTCAGGCTGCCATCCCTCGCTTCACCATCCAGACCAATGGCGCCGAAGCGGTGCGCGCTTCCTATCTCGATCGCATCCTCGATGAGCATCGCCAGATCGCCCAGGCCATCGCCAATGCCGACGAAGCCGCGGCGCGCGAGGCGATGCGCAAACACCTGAAGGGCAGCCAGCAGCGCTATCGCGCCCTGATCCAGGCCAATACCCCATAGCTTGTCATACAGATATTTGACGCTTATCGGACAACTTGCTAGACGCGGGTAATGGTCGGCGCAAACACGGGACGGCAAAATGGACCCCCAGAACCTGAAGGCAGTGCTTGGCTCGGGGCTGCTGTCCTTCCCGGTCACCGCCTTCGACGCCGCTGGCCACTTCAACCCTGACGCCTACGCCAGGCATGTCGGCTGGCTCTCCGGCTACGAAGCAGCCGCGCTGTTCGCGGCAGGCGGCACCGGCGAATTCTTCTCGCTCACTCCCGGTGAGATCCCCACCATCGTCCGCACCGCCAAGGCGGCCGCCGGCAGGACCCCGATCATCTCGGGTTGCGGCTACGGCACCGAAATGGCGATCTCGATCGCCAAGGCCGCCGAGAAGGCCGGCGCCGACGGCATCCTGCTATTGCCGCATTACCTGATCGAGGCCCCGCAGGCCGGCCTCTATGCCCATGTGAAAGCCGTGTGCGACGCCGTCGGCATCGGCGTCATGGTCTACAATCGCGACAACTCGATCATCCAGGCCGATACGCTGAAGCGGCTCTGCGACGCCTGCCCCAACCTGATCGGCTTCAAGGACGGCGCCGGCGAGCTTGGGCTTGTCCGCCAGGTTACCGTCACCATGGGGGATCGGCTGACCTATCTGGGCGGCATGCCCACGGCGGAACTGTTCGCCGAGGCGTATCTCGCCGCCGGCTTCACCACCTACTCGTCGGCGGTGTTCAACTTCGTGCCGGAGCTGGCGGTGCGCTTCTACAAGGCTTTGCGCGCCGGACGACGCGAGGAATGCGAAGCGATCCTCAAGAGCTTCTTCTATCCGTTCCTTGCCATCCGCAACCGTTCCAAAGGCTATGCCGTCTCCGCCATCAAAGCCGGCGTGCGGCTGCGCGGCTTTGAACCTGGCGGCGTCCGCCCGCCGCTGGTTGACCTCACCGCCGAAGAGACCGGCATGCTGGAAGCGCTGATCGCCAGCGTCTCGCAATGACGAGCGCGATCCCCGGCTCGGGCCTCCTCGCCGGGCTGGCGCCTGGCGCCGCCACCACCGACCGTATCGCCTGGATCAAGCTGTCGCTGATCCTCTTGCCGCTGAAAACGCCGATCAGCGACGCCAAGGTGTTGACGGGGCGGCAGAGACCACTGACCGAAGTGGCGATGCTGTTCGCCGAGATCGAGAGCGAGCGCGGCCATCGCGGCATCGGCTTCTCCTACTCGAAGCGCGCCGGCGGCTACGGCCTCTATGCCCATGCGAGGGAGATCGCGCCGAACCTCATCGGCGAGGATCCCAACGATATCGCCCGGCTCTGGGACAAGCTGGTCTGGGCCGGCGCCTCGGTCGGCCGCAGCGGGCTCGCGACGCAGGCGATCGCTGCCTTCGACGTGGCGCTATGGGACATGAAGGCCAAGCGGGCCGGCCTGCCGCTGGCCAAGCTCGTTGGAGCCCGGCGGGATTCGGTGCCCTGTTACAATACCTCGGGCGGGTTCCTGTCGACCCCGATCGAGCAGTTGGTGGAGAACTGCGAAGCCTCGATCGCCGCCGGTATCGGTGGGGTGAAGATCAAGGTCGGCCAGCCCGACCCGATGGCCGATCTCCGCCGGCTCGAGGCGGTGCGCAAGGTGGTCGGCGATCGCGTCTCGCTGATGGTCGATGCCAACCAGCAATGGGATCGGCCGACGGCCGAACGGGTTGGCCGCGCCCTCGAGGACTTCAACCTGGTCTGGATCGAGGAGCCACTCGATGCCTATGACGTCGAGGGCCACGCCCGGCTCGCGGCCCAACTGGTGACGCCGATCGCCTCGGGCGAGATGCTGACCAGCGTCGC
>JAEUMC010000958.1 GCA_016793415.1 Devosia sp.
ACTCCCCCCTCGGCAGTGGTCGAAGCAAGCGGCTCGGGCATCTCTGGCCAGGTCGACGGGCACGAGCTGTCCGCCGGAGGAAGCCGCTACGTTGCCGCACGCAGTGACGGCGATCCCTATGCGCTCAGGGCGGGCCTGGAGCCCGGCGCTGCCGTGGTCGCCGCGGCCGTAGATGGCAGACTCGCCGGGATCATCGTGCTGCACGACCCGCTCCGGGACGACGCCGCCGGCGTCATTGCCGGCTTTTCCCGACACGGTGTGCGACGCATCGTCCTCGCTTCGGGCGACCGGCAGGACGTAGTGGATGCGGTGGCGGCCCGCGTGCCGCTGAGCGCAGCCATCGGCGACCTCTCGCCCGAGGCCAAGCTCGAGGTGGTGCGGCACGAGGTTGCCCTGGCTCCCACCATGATGGTCGGCGACGGCGTGAACGATGCGCCGGCTCTGGCAGCGGCCAGCGTCGGCGTGGCGATGGGCGCGCGCGGATCAGCCGCATCGTCGCAGACGGCCGGCGTGGTGATCCTGGTCGACCGCGTCGACCGCGCGTTGAGCGCACTGGAAATCGCAGCGCGCACCCGGACCATCGCCACCCAGAGCGTCGTGGGCGGCCTGCTGCTTTCGCTCGCCGGGATGCTGTTCGCGGCGTTCGGGTTCCTGCCGCCAGTGGCGGGCGCGCTGTTTCAGGAAGCCATCGATGTCGTGGTCATCCTGAACGCCCTGCGGGCGCTCAGGTCGCCGACGAACGCGACAATGCCGGCGGCATCGTGACCCTCGACAGGATGAACTCGAGCCGCGCTTCGACCGGCAGGACGGGGACCTTCTCGACGACGCAGCCGAGTTCTTCGTAAACTTCGATCAGCAGCGCATGTATCCGATGCTGGGCGAGCACGCTCTCGGTTCGGGCATAGTCCTTGGCGAGCGGCAACAGATCGAGCGCGAAGACCTTCCGGTACGAGGCTGTCTTCAGCGCAGCCAGCAGCTCCGGTTCCGGTTCGAGTTCCAGATAGCGGTAGTAGGCAAGGGAGTCGGGAAGGGCACGATCGAGGAAACACAATTCGTCGGGGTCGAGCGCCTGTTCCTGCTGCAGCTGCATCATCAGCACGGCCCGCTGAAATTCTCGCTGGTTCGAACGAATTTCGTCCACCGTGCGACCGGTGATCCGTTGAGTGTCGATCAGATGACGCGCGTGCTCGATGGTCGTGCAATAGCCGCGCTGCGCCAGCAGGCGGATCATCGTTGTCTTGCCCGAACTCGGGCCACCGGTGATGACATGCCAATTCGTCATTGTCGCACCCTGCACCCCTCGCGCCTCGGCGGATTGATCGGCGTCAAGCGGTCGGCAACTCCGCGGCGGTGCCAGCAGCGGGGACGGCACGCCGCCGCCGGTTGACCTCGATCAAAGCCGGCCGGCGCCAGCGAGCCACAATGGCCTGTCTGCAGGAGGCTCGCATGCGCATCCACGTCCTCTACGCTCACCCCGACGTCGAAAGCTTCAACGGCCGCCTCGCCGACGCCTACTGCACTGCCGCGGCAGGTGCGGGACATCAGGTGCGACGCCGGAACCTGTTCGAACTGGATTTCGATCCGATCCTGCATTGCGGACTCAGGCGGGTTCAGCCCCTCGAGAATGACTTGGCCGCCGCGCAGGAGAACCTCAGCTGGTGTGAACACTTCGCGCTGTTCTATCCGGTCTGGTGGGGCAACGTGCCCGCCCTGCTCAAGGGGTTCTTCGATCGCACACTCTATTCCGAGTTCACCTTCCGGCACGACGTGAACGACCCGTTCTGGCGCAAACTGCTCGAGGGGCGATCAGCCGACGTCGTGACCACGTCAGACGCCACTGCATCATGGCTCCGCACCAGGTATCGCGATGCCGACATCAACGCCGTCAGGAATGCCACCCTCGAGATTTGCGGCATGCACCCGGTGCGGGTTACCCGGGTGGGCGGGGTCAAAGAGCTGACGCCGCGGCAGCGCGAAGCCTGGGCGGCGCGTATGGCGAAGCTACCGACTCGGCTCCCGCTGCAGCAGTAGCGCAGGATCGACCACCCCGGCGCCTGCTGGCTGCAATACGGAGCCAATGCCACTCTGCTCCCCCGCACCTCAAGTCCTGTGGCTAGCCGAACGGCTTATGGGTAAAGCCCCCACGGAGTGCTAGAGCCTCCGCGCTTCTGGCGAATTCATGCAGCTCTTGCCGCGCGTCACGCGTGTTGCTTGAGGACATTCCGCGCGTGGCGCGGGTCGTTATCCGCAAGGCCCGTCGATGCGGGGCAACGGAGAGACGAGATTGCCTACAGGTGGCTTCATCTATGCGCGGATCAAGAAGAATCAACTCGTTCCGCCGGGCGCGGTGGTGATTTCGATCGTCAGTGCGGCAAGCGGACCGGTTGCCATACTGGGGCGCTACGGGCGAGGTCCGGGCGGTGCCGGTTGGCTGGAATCCGGCCCCATGCCGGTTGTGGACGCCCTGAATGAGGCACGAAATGAGCAGGCAGCGGACCCTGGTGCCGTCGGATC
>JAEUMC010000984.1 GCA_016793415.1 Devosia sp.
GCCCAAACCCGTCTGGGCCGAAATCCTCAGCGTCGTCGTCGGCTGCGCCGCCGTGCTCGGCACCACCGCGGTGGTCAATTCCTACCTCTACCCGCCGCGCGTCGCCGAACGCTTCGCGCTCGACAACAAGATTGCCATTCCGCCCGGGGTCGAGGACAAGTCCGGCCAGGCCATCTGCCAGGCGGCGGACAAGGTGGTCACCTGCCTCGACGGCCTGACCTTCCAGACCGGCTACCCGATCCCGGTGCTGATCATGCTGGCGGTGGGGTTGGTGATGACCTTCGTCGCCCGCCGTACCCGCTTCGGCCGCTACATCTTCGCCACCGGCGGCAACCCGGAAGCAGCCGAGCTCGCCGGCGTCAACACCAAGCGGCTGACCGTCATGGTGTTCACCCTGATGGGCGCACTGGTCGGCATTTCGGCGATCATCGCTTCGGCCCGCCTCGACGCCGCGACCACCGCGCTGGGCACGCTCAACGAGCTCTACGTGATCGCCGCCGCGGTGATCGGCGGCACGTCTCTCGCCGGCGGCATCGGCACCATCTATGGCGCGATCCTCGGCGCCCTGCTGATGCAATCGCTGCAATCGGGCATGGCGCTGCTCAATGTCGATTCCGCCTATACCAACATCGTGGTCGGCGTCGTGCTGGTGCTCGCCGTGTTCGTCGACCAGATCTATCGTCGGCGCGTCAAGTGAGGAGGCACGGATGACCACCGAACCCATTACTGCCGATACCGCCTCCCGCGCCGCGCCGCTGGTCGAGATGGACGACATCTCGATCGCCTTCGGCGGCATCAAGGCCGTCGACCATGCCTCGATCGATCTCTACCCCGGCGAGGTGGTGGGCCTGCTCGGCCACAACGGCGCCGGCAAGTCGACGCTGATCAAGGTGCTGTCCGGCGCCTACAAGCGCGACTCGGGCGCCATCCGCATCGATGGCCGCGAAGCCGACATCTCCAACCCGCGCGATGCCAAGGCCTTCGGCATCGAGACCATCTACCAGACCCTGGCGCTGGCCGATAATGTCGACGCGGCGGCCAACCTCTATCTCGGGCGCGAGCTGCGCACCCGCTGGGGCACGCTCGACGACATCGCCATGGAGGCCGAGTGCCGCAAGGTGATGGGCCGGCTGAACCCCAATTTCCGCCGCTTCAAGGAGCCGGTGAAATCGCTGTCGGGCGGCCAGCGGCAGTCCGTCGCCATTGCCCGGGCGATCCACTTCAATGCCCGCATCCTGATCATGGACGAGCCCACCGCGGCGCTTGGGCCGCAGGAAACCGCGCAAGTCGGCGAGCTGATCAAGCAGCTCAAGGCCCAGGGCATCGGCATCTTCCTGATCAGCCACGACATCCATGATGTGTTCGACCTCGCCGACCGCGTCACGGTGATGAAGAACGGCCGGGTGGTCGGCACGGCACGTGTCGCCGACGTCACCAAGGACGAAGTGCTCGGCATGATCATCCTCGGCAAATGTCCGCCCGGCGCCATTCCCGGTCCGGGAGCGATCAAGGACGCCTAGCAGCCATCATGCGACGTGCTGGGCGGTAGCCATCGCCCGGCCGATAATTTATCTACAAAATCATGAGCACAGCCAAAGACGATCCCGTTTCTGTGCGGATCAGCCGCGCGCTCGCCGAGCGGATCATCGCCGGCGACATCGAGGCGGGCGCCCGCCTGCGCCAGGACCACATCGCCGAGGAATTCGGCGCCAGCCACGTGCCGGTGCGCGAAGCGTTCCGGCTGCTCGAGGCGCAGGGGCTGGTGGTAAGCGAACCGCGCCGCGGCGTGCGCGTCGCCGGTTTCAGCCTCGACGAGGTGCGCGAAGT
>JAEUMC010000021.1 GCA_016793415.1 Devosia sp.
CACCCCGACCCTCTCCCCAGAGGGGAGAGGGGGCGATGAGGCACCGCCGGTTCAGTCTGCGTCCCCTCTCCCCTCTGGGGAGAGGGTCAGGGTGAGGGGCGCCAAGCGCTCGGCAGCCGCCCCTTCAATGCCCCTCGAACGGGATCAGTGCCTCGACCTTCACTCCGGTGGCGCGCAGCTTCTCCGCTCCGCCCAGGTCGAACAGGTCGATGACGAAGCCCGAATGCGACACCTCGGCGCCGGTGCGCCGCAGCAGTGACACGGCGGCCACCGCAGTGCCGCCGGTGGCGATCAGGTCATCGACCAGCAGCACCTTGTCCCCTGCCCCGATCACGTCGGCATGGATCTCGATGGTATCGACGCCATACTCGAGCGCGTAGTTCTGCCCGATCGTCTCGCCCGGCAGCTTGCCTTTCTTGCGCACCGGGATGAACCCGACGCCTAGCGCGATGGCGACGCCCGCGCCGAAGATGAAGCCTCGCGCCTCGATCCCCGCCACATGCGTGATCCCCAGGTCGCGGTGCAGTTCCGCCAGCCGGTCGACGCTCTCGCGGAACCCCGCGGGGTCCTCGATCAGCGTGGTGATGTCACGGAACAGGATGCCCTTCTTGGGGTAGTCGGGGATCGAGCGGACGAGCGACTTGAGGTCGAGCATGAGGGTGCTTCGGCTAGTTGGACAATGAGACGGGAAGTCGGAGACGCTGGTCAGCGCTTGGTGCTGTCGACGATCTTGCGCGCCAGCCGGCCGGCCTTGTAGGCGGTGTTCAGCGTCGCGTCCTTGGCGGCGGCCTTGACCTTGGGGGTGAGCAGCAACGGCGCGGCAGCAATGCCCGCGCGTACCACCGGATGGGCGATCACGGTCCGGGCCAAGGCTGCGGCCGTGAGCGCGCCGCGAATGATCGACATGAGGGCCTCCGGATGCTGCTACCCAGGAACTGCTTCGCCCGGGAATATCGACGATGCCGCCTCGGATCGCAAGGGCGCGGTCACGACAAAGGGCCCAGGCCCCTGTCCCCATGCACAATACGAGCAGCTTGGCGCTCAAACGACAAAGGGCCCCTCGGGGCCCTTTGCATGTTCACTGCACTCTCGGCTCAATGCTCGACAACAAAGGGCCCCTCGGGGCCCTTTGCATGTTTACTGCACTCTCGGCTCAATGCTCGACGCGCGACCAGAGCTTGCGCTTGACCAGGTACATCAGCCCGGCGAACACCAGCAGGAACGCGATGACCTGGAAGCCCGCTTCCTTGCGCGCCACGAGGTGGGGCTCGGCCATCCACATCATGAACGAGGCAACGTCGCGCGAGTACTGGTCGACGGTCAGCGGCACGCTGCCGGTCTCGCCTTCCTCGTAGGTGATGGCGCCGTCACTGAGCGGCGGAGCCATGCCGAGGAAGTGCCCCGGGAAGTAGGTGTTGTAGTGCTTGCCTTCCGGCACCTCGACACCTTCCGGCGCCGGGTCGACATAGCCGTTGAGCAGCGCGTGGATATAGTCCGGGCCGCCTTCAGCGTAGGCGGTGAAGTAGTTGAGGATCCACCACGGGAACGGCTGCGTCGTGCCGCGGGCCTTGGCCAGCACCGAGAAATCCGGCGGCAGCGCGCCGCCATTGGCGTCACGGGCTTCCTGCTCGTTGGCGAACGGCGACGGCCAGCGATCTGCCGCGACGCCCGGGCGCTTGCCGCCCTCGGCCTCGGGATCCGTGATCTCGTACTCGGCGGCGAGTGCCTTCACCTGGCCCTCGGTGAACTCGGGACCACCCGGCTCAGAGAGGTTGCGGAACGCCATCAGGCGCGCCGAGTGACAGCTCGAGCAGACTTCCTTGAACACCTGGAAGCCGCGCTGCAGCTGGTTACGATCATAGGTGCCGAAGGGGCCGGCAAAGCTCCACGGCTCCTTCTTGATCTCCGGAGTGGCATGGCCGCCCCCTTCCTGCGCCGCGGCCGGAACCACAGCGAGGAGGATGCTCACCAGCAGGGCGCCGATAATGCTTTTGGTCTTGATCATTGGCGTTGGGCCCCGGGGTCAGTGCGACGTCGACGCAGCGGCAGGCTGAGCGGCCGCCGGCGCCTTGTGCTTGGCGAGGACGGACTCAGTGATCGACGTCGGCAGGGGCCGCGGCGTTTCAAAGCGTCCGAGCAGCGGAAGCACGATGATGAAGTAGATGAAGTAGTAGGCGGTGGCGATCTTGGAGAGCAGCACGTAGATGCCCTCGGCCGGCGCCGAACCGAGCCAGGTCAGGAACACGAAGTTCGCCACGAACAGCCAGTAGAACCACTTGAAGATCGGGCGGAAGGTGCCCGAGCGGACCTTGGACGTGTCGAGCCACGGCACGAAGAACAGCACCAGGATGGCACCGGCGAAGAAGATCACGCCGCCGAGCTTGGAGTCGATGAACAGGATGTTGAAGTCGATGGCGCGCAGGATCGCGTAGAACGGCAGGAAGTACCATTCGGGCACGATATGGGCCGGCGTCACCTGGCTGTTCGCCATGATGTAGTTGTCGGGGTGGCCGAGGATGTCCGGCGCGAAGAACACGAACCAGGCGAACGGAATGCAGAACACGATGACCGCGAACAGGTCCTTCATCGTGTAATACGGGTGGAACGGCACCGTCTCGCGGCTGTTCTTCACCTCGACGCCGATCGGGTTGTTGTTGCCCGGCACGTGCAGCGCCCAGATATGGAGCGCCACCACCGCCGCAATGATGAACGGCAGCAGGTAGTGCAGCGAGAAGAAGCGGTTGAGCGTCGCGTTGTCGACGGCGAAACCACCGCGCAACAACTCGAGGATCGGGGTGCCGAGCACCGGAATGGCGCCCAGGATGTTGGTGATCACGGTGGCCGCCCAGAAGCTCATCTGGCCCCACGGCAGCACGTAGCCCATGAAGGCCGTGGTCACCATCAGGACGAACAGCAGCACGCCGAGGATCCACAGAATCTCGCGCGGCGCCTTGTACGAGCCGAAATAGAGGCCGCGGAACATGTGGATATAGACCGCCGCGAAGAACATCGAGGCGCCCGTGGCGTGCACGGCCTGGATGATGCGGCCGCCGTTCACGTCGCGGCGGATATGCTCCACCGAGTCGAAGGCGAGGCTCACATGCGGGGTGTAGTGCATCGCAAGGATGATGCCCGTCACGATCTGCACGCCGAGCATGAAGGCGAGGATAGCGCCGAAGGTCCACCAGTAGTTGAGGTTCTTCGGGGTGGGGTAGTCCATCAGGTGTTCTTTGGACCACCGGATGATCGGCAGGCGATCGTCGATCCACTTCTCGACGACGTTACCGGGGACGTAGCTGGATTCGTGAGCCATCTGGTTCGAGTCCCCTTAACCGATCTTCACGAGCGTATCGGTGAGAAATTCATAGGGCGGCAGCACCAGGTTGGTCGGCGCGGGGCCCTTGCGGATACGGCCGGCAGTGTCGAACTGCGAGCCGTGGCAGGGGCAGGCCCAGCCGTTGTAGTCACCGGAGTCGCCCACCGGGATGCAGCCCAGGTGCGTACAGTTGGCGATCATGATCAGCCACTGCTCGTGACCCGGCTTGGTGCGCTGCTCATCGGTCGCCGGATCCTTGAGGTCCGACATCGGCACGGCCTTGGCCTCGGAAATTTCCTCGGCGGTGCGGTGACGTACGAACACCGGCAGGCCGCGCCAC
>JAEUMC010000028.1 GCA_016793415.1 Devosia sp.
TCGGGCTGGTGCCGCAGGAACTCACCACCGACGCCTTCGAAACGGTGTGGGCGACGGTCAGCCACAGCCGCGGCTTGTTCGGCAAGAAACCGAACCCTCAGCATCTGGAAAAGGTGCTGCGCGAGCTCAGCCTGTGGGACAAGAAAGACAGCAAGATCATGCAGCTCTCCGGCGGCATGAAGCGCCGGGTGATGATCGCCAAGGCGCTGAGCCATGAGCCCGAGGTGCTGTTCCTCGACGAGCCGACCGCCGGCGTCGATGTCGAGTTGCGCAAGGACATGTGGGCGATGATCCGCCGGCTCCGGGCGGCTGGTACGACGATCATCCTCACCACCCACTACATCGCCGAAGCCGAGGAGATGGCTGATCGCATCGGCATCATCCAGCATGGCGAGCTGGTGCTGGTGGAGGAGAAAGCCGAGCTGATGCGCAAGCTCGGCAAGAAGCAACTGACCCTGACGCTGCAGGAGCGGCTCGACGCCTTGCCCGAGGCGCTCAAGCCTCATGCGCTGGAGCTCGCGGCCGATGGCGAGAGCCTGGTCTATACCTATGACGCGCAGGGCGAGCGGAGCGGCATCAGCGGCCTGCTCGCCGATCTCGGCAAGGCCGGCGTGCGGTTCCGCGACCTGCAGACGCGCGAGAGTTCGCTCGAAGACATCTTCGTCAGCCTGGTGAGGGACGCATCATGAACTTCGAAGCGGTCAAGGCGATCTACAAGTTCGAGATGGCGCGCACTTTCCGCACGCCGCTGCAATCGCTGATCTCGCCGGTGATCTCGACCTCGCTCTATTTCGTGGTGTTCGGCGCCGCCATCGGCTCGCGCATCACCGAGATCGAGGGCGTCAGTTACGGCGCCTTCATCCTCCCCGGGCTGATCATGCTGATGATCCTGACCCAGTCGGTGGCCAACGGTTCGTTCGGCATCTACTTCCCAAAGTTCCTCGGCACCATCTACGAGCTGCTTTCGGCACCGGTGTCGTCGTTCGAAACCGTGGTCGGCTATGTCGGAGCGGCGGCGACGAAGTCGCTCATTCTGGGCGTATTGGTGCTGGCGACGGCCTGGTTCTTCGTGCCGATCCGGATCGACCATCCGTTCTGGATGATTGCCTTCCTGGTACTCACCGCCATCACCTTCAGCCTCGTCGGCTTCATCATCGGCATCTGGGCCAAGGGAATGGAGCAGTTGCAGACGGTGCCGCTCTTGATCATCACGCCGCTGACCTTCCTCGGCGGCACCTTCTATTCGCTCAGCGTGCTGCCGCCGTTCTGGCAGGCTGTGTCGCTGTTCAATCCGGTGGTCTACCTGATCAGCGGTTTCCGCTGGGCCTTCTACGGCATCGCCGATGTCGACATCACCATCAGCGTTGCCGCGACGCTCGGCTTCCTCGCCATCTGCCTCGGCATCGTCAGCTGGATGTTCCGAACGGGGTATCGGCTGAAATCCTAGGGCCGGGCTTCATTGCCGGTTCATCCGCCGGGAGATAGCCTCGTGGGCGGAGGTCGATCATGCGCGCTATTTTGCTTGCCCTGAGCCTCGTTCTGGCATCCGGTCCGGCTTTCGCCGCCGGTGTGCAGAACGATGAGCTGCTGTTCGGCCGCGATCCCGGCAAGGATCGGGTGTTTGCCTGCTTTACTCGCCAGTACGATGCCAAGCATCTGAGCCAGCACGCGGCGCAGAACGTCACGGCGATGACGCTGCTGGTCGACAGTTCGGAGGATGCGGACTACGGCCGGCAGTATGTGCTGTCGATCGGCGTGAATTTCCGCGGCGTCGACGAGCAGTTCCAGGTGTCGGGCTCGTGCGGGCTCGATGACGAAGGCAACAAGCTGCTCGGCTGCGGCATCGACTGCGATGGCGGCCAGATCGACGTGAAACTGCGCGACAAGGATTCGATTGCCGTCGAAATTCCCTATGGTGCGCGTACCTGGGATCCGGAATCCGAAGCCGAGCCGCCGGCCGAAGCCGCCTTCGGCAGCGATGACAAGGTGTTCTGGCTCTACCGCACCGACCTCGAGAACTGCCTGCCGCTGGAGTATGATGATGCCGGCAAAGCCCTCCTCCTCGCTGCCCACTGAACCGGTCAACCGACGCGGCCTCGTGGCGCGCCTCGTTGCTGCCGCGGCAGCCGGCGCCGCGGTGTTCAACGGAGAAGCGCTGGCGGCCGCGCCGGATGTGCCGCGCGTCGCCTACCACCTCAGCGACATGGACAAGGTGGCGTTCGTCCTCGGCAACATTGCCAACCATATCGAGGGGATGGGCGGGCCGGACAAGGTCGCCATCGTCCTCGTCGTGCATGGACCGGCGCTCAATGCCTTCCGGCAGTCCGCCGCGAATCCCGACATCGTGCGCAAACTCTCGAAAGCCAGCGCACAAGGCGTCGGCCTCGAGGCCTGCGGCAACACGCTCAAGGCACAGAAACTTACGCTCGCCGAGCTGTTGCCGGGCTTCGTGCAGGTCGATCAGGGCGGGGTGACCCGCCTCGCGCAGCTGCAGGCCGAGGGCTACGCCTATCTCAGGCCCTGATCGGTAGGCTGGTCACAAAATCTTCAGGTTCCTCGGCCATCAGTCGGCCCGACTCCGGAACTGACCAGGCCCCCGAATGACCAGGATCTTCAGCACCGCCCTGCGGTTCGCCCTTGTTTTGTCGCTGCTCCTCGCCTCGGTGCTGCCGAGCCTGGCGCAGGTGACGATCTTTTCGCCGTTCAACATCGCCGAGGCGATGGACCAGGGCGTCAAGAAGGTGGCCGACATCCCCTATGCCGACGGGCAGCGGAAGAAACTCGACATCTACCGGCCGGAAAAGATCGACGGCACGGCGCCGGTGGTGATGTTCATCTATGGCGGCAGCTGGCGGGCGGGCGACAAGTTCGAATACGAGTTTGCCGGCCGGGCGCTGGCGGCGGCCGGCTTCGTCACGGTGATTGCCGACTATCGGCTGTGGCCGGAGGTGAAGTACCCGGATTTCCTCGAGGATTGCGCGCAGGCAATGCGCTGGATCCAGGACAATATCGCGCTCTATGACGGCGATCCGAACCGCTTCTTCGTCGCCGGCCACTCGGCGGGTGCCTACAATGCGGTGATGCTCGGGCTCGATTCCTCGTTCCGGCGCGACTACGACGTCACCATGCCGATCCGGGCGATTGCCGGGATTTCCGGGCCCTACAATTTCTACCCGTTCGAATACGACCAGGTGCGCGATACGTTCGGGCCGGCGCCGAGCCCCGAGGGCACGCAGCCGATCAACCTCGTCACCAGCGACGCGCCGCCGATCTTTCTCGCCAGCGGCACCTCCGATCCGATCGTGAGGGTGCAGAATTCCGAGGCGCTGGCCAAGAAGCTGCGCGAGCAGGGGATCTGGGTCACCGAGAAAT
>JAEUMC010000086.1 GCA_016793415.1 Devosia sp.
TTGGCGCGCGGGTGGTTGTTCACCCGCTCGAGGAACATCTCATAGGTGGCGCCGTCGAACAGATCCTCGCTCGGATGGATCTCGTAGCAGACGTCGACGCCGTGCCTGTCGAACTCATTGAGGATCGGGGTCCAGCGGCGCGCCAACTCGTCGAAGGCCTCCTCGACGAGACCAGCCGGACGCTGCGGGAACGGGTAGAGATAGGGCCAGGCCAAAGCACCGGAGAAGGTGGCGTGCGCCTTGAGCCCGAGATTCTTCGAGGCTGCAGCGCAGGCCTTCAGGTGCTTGACCGCCCATTCCTGGCGCGCCTTGGGGTTACCGCGCACTTCGGGGATGGCGAAGCCGTCGCTGAGCGTGTCGTAGGCCGGATGCACCGCCACGAGCTGGCCGATGATGTGGCTCGCAAGCTCGGCGATCTGGAGACCGTGGCTCTCCACCGTGCCTCTCACCTCGTCGGCATAGGTCTTTGAGGTCGCGGCCTTTTCCACGTCGACGAAATGGGTGAGCCAGGTCGGGATCTGCACGCCCTTGTAGCCGAGGTCGGCAGCCCAGGCGCAGATGTGATCCAGTGTATCGAACGGGGCCTTGTCGCCCGCAAACTGGGCGAGAAAGATCGCCGGCCCTTTGATGGTGCGCATCAGAATACCTCCCTTGGACGGCGCGGTTCCGCCGTACTACGTGCACGTACCTCAGATCAGTCCGGATGCCCTGCCCGCTTGGAGTTCCGCGTGTGGATGGAGCCGGGCCGCCGCTGACATGTCGGCAGCTACCTTCATGCTCGGCTCGGAACTGTCAAGGTGATGCCGAGGGGGAAATGACCGCCACCCTACTCCGCCCTGACCGGCGTCGCGGGGTCGCCGTCCACGGCAGCCGCCAGCATGGGCGGAAGCTTGTCGATGATGTAGGCGATCGACAGCGGCGACTGGAACCACAGCGCCGAGGCGAGCACGCCCTTGCCGTCGTCGAGCCAGACCGAGCGGCCCTCCCGCGGCAGGCGCAGCGTCTGGTAGAGCGACATCGCCTCGATATCGTGCTGCTTGGTGCTGGTGGGGTTGTCGATCGGCCAGACGACGGCGTCGAGGTCGATCATCTCGATCAGTTCGGGGCTGAGGCGGATCCAGCCGGTGTCGTCCGCCAGCTTGTCCAGCGCGTCGGGGAACACCATGCCGAAGCTCAAGAGGAAGCGGCTCGGCGCCGAGTCGGAGTTCCACATGGTGAACTGACCATCGCGGAAGTCGGCCACTGCGCCGGTCTTGCCGACGATCGAGGGATATTTCTGCTTGACCGCGGCGGTGCGCGCATCGAGGTCGGCGATGACGGCGTCGGCTTTGACGGTGCCGCCGGAGGTGGCCTGGTCGAGCAGTTTCAACTGCTCCTGCCACGGCGCCTGCCAGACGGCGAAGCCGGCTGGCGCCGCGACGACGGGGGCAATCTTCGAGAGCTGGTCGTACATCGCCTGGTCGAGGTCGTAATAGGTGGCGACGATCAGGTCGGGTTTTT
>JAEUMC010000161.1 GCA_016793415.1 Devosia sp.
CGAGCGGGTTCTCGAGGCTCGGGGCCATGCCGCGGCGGTAGGGCTCGAGTTCGGGCTGCCGGTCGATCATCTCGCTGGGCGGCGTCCAGGTCGGCCACTCCTTCTTGTACTGGATCACGCCGCGGCCCGACCAAGTGAAGCCGTCGCGACCGATGCCGACGCCGTAGCGCATCGCCTTGCCGTTCTCCTGCACCAGGTAGAGGAAGCGGTGTTCCGTATCGACCACCACGGTGCCGGGACGCTCACCCGTCGGATCGTCCACCACCTGCCGCCAGAACTGCGGCTCGATCAGGTCCATGCGGGCCGCCGGGATCGGGAAGCGCTCTTCGGGCCGCGCCGCGTACATGGCGAGCACGTCGTCGGGGATGCGGACGGTTTCGGTTTCGAGCCGGGGCGCACCGGAGGTGGCGCAGCCGGCGAGGGCGAGGGCAGCAAAGCTCGCCGCCCCGGCGAGCAGCGCCCGGCGGCCGATGATCAGGTCAGTCATTTTCAAATGTCTCGTCTGGCGGCCGGGAGGGGCCGCGTTGGGGTAAGCGATGGCGATGTCGTGGGGCTCAGCCCAGCCGGGGCGGGGGCAGTTCCGCGATCGGTGCGCGACCCTGCCGCATCGGCTGATCGGCAAGCCCGCGCGCCCACTGCGCCACGGTGGCCCGCGGCACTTCGACAACGCGCCGGCTGAGGTCCGGCTGTGGCGGCATCACCCGCTTGCCGCCCTGCATTTCGCACGGGTTGGGCAGATGCGCCGGCCCACCATCGTGGCTGGCGCTCAGCGTCGGCAGCCCGCTATTGGCGATGCAGACCCCAGCCGCAAAGCTGGGGCTCAACAGCGCGAGCAGCGCGACGCACAGCGTCAATATGGCAAGGAACCGATGCATGTCGCCCGCATAGCCCGCGAAATAAGGCAGGCAAAGGGCACCTCACGCCCGCGTGTTGGGTACCCGGGGGTTCGGCATGGGGGTGATGCAGATCTGCAACAACAGAGCTGCACCACGAGCTCGTCAGGGCTCAGAAGGTGCCTTTGATGCCGCCGGTGATGCTGGCCGCGAACAGGTCGCCGCCGCCACCGTCGAACTCGGTGCCGAGCAGCACGCCCGTGTCGTTATTGTAGATGTCGGTGTCGCCACGCGCCGTGAAGATCTTCTCGGCGGTCCCCGCGAGGAAGATGTTCATGCCTTCGGCGACCGCATAGCTGGCAGATGCACCGAGCGACAGCAGCGGCGCCGACTCCAGATTATCGATGAAGTTCAGCACCGGCGTGCGCTGCCAATGGTGGTCGTCGCCCGTGCCGTAGAGGGTGAAACCACCCTGGGCGGAAACGCCGAAGGTCCACTGGTCCTGCACCATCTCGGCATCGATGCCGGCGACCAGCGCCGGGAAGCTCTGCCGATAGCTGATGCCTGGCTCGCCATCGGGGAAATCGCCCACGTCGTTGCGGAAGCCGCCATTGCTGTAGACATAGGAGCCGCCATAAGCCGACCACTGCACATCGGTGTACTTGAAGCCGCCATTGAGGTTGACGGTGATGGTGTCGCTCACCGCGAAATCGCGGCCCAGCAGCAGCGAACCATTGAAGTACCAGTCGAGATCGGTGTCGTCGTGCTGCGAGCGATCAGACCAGTCATTGTCGCCGGTACCGGTCGCCCATGGGGCGATCCAGTCATAATCCTCCATGTAGCTGTCGCCACCAAGCGCTGCCTGGGCCTTGGCCGACAGCGTCCAGCCATCCGGCAGGGCCACATCGAGCCCGGCCGTCAACATCGGCGCTGTGCTCTGCCAGATCAGCTGGCTCAGTCGGGTGTCGGATCCCGGTGCCAGGTAAACGTATTCGTTCGCTTCGAGCGACACGATGCCGACCCCGCCAGTGAACGTGATGATGCTGTCGTCCTCGACGATCAGCGCATCTTCCTCAGTGAGATCCGCCGCCATGGCCGGCAGCGCCACACCCAGCGACAATGTAAGCGCCAGCCCCCGCAACACGCTGCGAGTATTCATTCCATGCCCCCTGAAATTCATTCCCCGCCCGACCAGGTCGGCGGCTAAAAATGCCTCAAATACCAGGCTCGACTTACTGTCTCGCCGAAGCAGAACCTGACAAATCATACTTAACGCCGCACTAACGCCGACGTTTGCCGAATCCTAACCATCGCCGCGCACAGTTCAGCGCATGTCCTACGCCATGTTCGCCGATCCCGATCTTGCCGCCCATATCGCCAACTGGCAGCGCGATCTGGGCGCTGTCAGGCGCCTCGCACCGCTGACGCTAGAAGCCTACCTCCGCGACCTCGGCCAGTTCATCACCTTCCTGTCCGCCCATACCGGCGGCGAGGTCAGCCTCGCAACGCTGCGTCAGCTGCGCGCCGCCGACATCCGCGCCTTTCTCGCCGCCCGTCGCAGCGAGAGCCTCGGCTCGCGTTCGCTGGCCCGGGCGCTCAGCGCCATCAAGAGCTTCTTCGGCTACCTCGAACGCGAGGGCATCCTGGCGAGCGAGGCCCTCAACACCGTTCGCACCCCGAAGCAGCCGCGCTCGCTGCCCAAGGCGCTGACCGTGCTCGAGGCCAAGGCCACCATCCGCACCACCGACGAGCTTGAGGACACCCCATGGGTCGCCGCCCGCGACATGGCGGTGATCTCGCTCTGCTACGGGGCGGGCCTGCGTATCTCGGAAGCCCTCGCGGTCACGCGTGCCGATCTCGAAGCAAGTGCGCTGCGCGTCACCGGCAAGGGTGGCAAGACTCGACTTGTCCCGCTGATCGCACCTGTGCGCCAGGCCATCGACAGCTATCTCGGCCTTACCCCGTTCCATCCGGGCCCGGACGAGCCGATCTTCCGCGGCAAGAAGGGCGGCCCGCTGTCGCCGCGGCTGATCCAGCTGCGCATGCAGCAATTGCGGGGCGCTCTCGGCCTGCCGCCTTCGGCCACCCCGCACGCCCTGCGTCACAGCTTTGCCACCCATCTGTTGGGCAAGGGCGGCGACCTGCGCGCCATCCAGGAGTTGCTCGGCCACGCCTCGCTGTCGACCACCCAGATCTACACTGCGGTCGATACCGAGCGCCTGCTCGAAAGCTACCGCGCGGCCCATCCGCGGGCTTGATCCGGCGATCTGAGGATTTTGACGCCCCTGGGCTTCCAGCCCGGCGGCGTAAGCAATAGGAACGACGGCGCGCCAATCATAATATGGTTCAGAGCGGATCGTCCCGAGCATGCCAGCCAAGATCATCCACCAGCCCGGCGTGAGCCTCTATGCGTCGCTGCTCCAGCAGCTCGGCACGCGCATCCTGCGCGGTGACCTGCCACCGGGCACGCAGCTCGACAACGTCGAGGACTTGAGCGCCGCGCATGGGGTCAGCCGGACAGTGATGCGCGAGGTGATCCGCGTCCTGACCGATAAGGGCATGCTGATATCCCGACCGCGGACCGGAACGCGGGTCCGGCCGCGCGACGAGTGGAACTTTCTCGACCCCGACATTCTGGCCTGGCGCTATGGCCAGACCGTCGAACGCGCCGATACCCGCGCCCTGTTCGAGCTGCGCCGCGCCATCGAGCCGGCGGCTGGCGCCCTCGCGGCGCAACGCGCTACCGCCGAACAGATCGAGGAGTTGGAAGCGTACTTCGCCCTGATGGAGCAATATGCCGATGACGGGCCGCGTTTCGCCGAACCCGACCTCGCCTTCCACCAGTTGATCCTGCGCATGACAGGCAACGAGCTGATCGGTTCGCTGGCCGCCCTGATAGCGGCAGCGCTGGCCATGAGTTTCCGCCTGTCCGATGCCAACCCGCTGGGCCAGCGCCCATCGCTGCCACTGCACCGCCGGGTGATCGATTGCATCAGGACCCACGACGCCGATGGCGCCCGAGACGCCCTGCTCAA
>JAEUMC010000181.1 GCA_016793415.1 Devosia sp.
TCACTGTCAATCATTCCACCGCAGCGGATGCGACTTTCGCCCGATCAGTGATCGTTCTTGAGTGTTTCTGATTGACATGCTCCGAGCTTCGGAGGCATGTCCGGTACCAATTCAGGACCAATGCCTTCGGGAGGACTAGCATGTCGGGGAATGCGCCAGCGCGCCTAAAGAACCTTTGGGACGATGCCACGGCGGCCGGGATGACCGAGCCGGAGCGGCTGGTCTACCGCTCCAACATCCTGGGCTCCGACAAGCGCGTCACCAATTACGGCGGTGGCAACACTTCCTCGAAGATCCTGCAGAAGGATCCGCTCACCGGGCAGGAGGTCGAAGTGCTGTGGGTCAAGGGCTCGGGCGGCGACTCCGCCTCGATCAAGCTCGACGGCTTCGCGACCCTTTACATGGACAAGCTCCGCGCGCTGAAGGGGCTCTATCGCGGCCTTGCGCATGAAGACGAGATGGTCGGCTACCTGCCGCACGCCACGTTCAATTTGAACCCCCGCGCGGCCTCGATCGATACGCCGCTGCATGCCTATGTGCCGCATGCCTTTGTCGACCACATGCATCCTGACGCCATTATCGCCATTGCGGCGAGCAAGGACAGCAAAGCCCTGACCAAGGAGATCTTCGGCGACGAGATCGGCTGGCTGCCATGGAAGCGGCCGGGGTTCGAGCTCGGCCTGTGGCTGGAGAAATTCTGCCTCGAGAATCCCGCGGCCAAGGGCGTGATCCTCGAGAGCCATGGCCTCTTCACCTGGGGCGATACGCCCAAAGAGTGCTACGAGCAGACCATCGATACCATCAACAAGGCGATCGCCTGGTTCGAAGCAAAGACCGCCGGCAAGGCAGCCTTCGGTGGCCAGGTGGTGGCGCCGCTGCCGGTCGATGAGCGCCGGGCCATCGCGGCGCGGCTGATGCCGAAAATCCGCGGTCTGATCTCCAACGAGTTCAAGATGTTGGGGCACTTCGACGACAGCGCCGCAGTGCTGGAGTTTGTCGGATCGAAAGAGCTGAAGCCGCTGGCGGCGCTCGGCACCTCCTGCCCCGACCATTTCCTCCGCACCAAAATCCGACCGCTGGTGATCGATTTCGATCCTGCCAAACCGGATATCGACGCGGTGGTGGCCGGACTCGAGCAGGCGACGGCGGATTACCGCGCCGACTACGCGGGCTACTATGACCGCTGCAAGCACCCGGACAGCCCCGCCATCCGCGATGCCAACGCCGTGGTCTACCTGATGCCGGGCGTCGGCATGTTCACCTTCGCCAAGGACAAGGCGACGGCGCGCATCTCCGGCGAGTTCTACGTCAACGCCATCAACGTGATGCGGGGCTCCTCCTCGGTTTCCACTTACCAGGGGCTCAGCGAACAGGAAGCCTTCGACATCGAGTACTGGCTGCTCGAGGAAGCCAAGCTCTCGCGCATGCCGAAGCCGAAATCGCTGGCCGGGCACATTGCCCTGGTCACCGGTGGGGCCGGTGGCATCGGCAAGGCGACCGCGGTACGGCTATTGCGCGAAGGCGCCTGCGTGGTGCTCGCCGATATCGACGAGGCGGCGCTGGCCGCCGCCAACGACGAACTGGGCAAAGCCTTCGGCAAGGACGTGGTTCGGCCGGTGAAGCTCAACGTCACCCAGGAAGCCGTGGTCATCGCCGGCTTTGCCGAAGCGGTGGTCGAATTCGGCGGCCTCGACATCCTGGTGTCGAACGCCGGCATCGCCTCCTCCGCACCGATCGAGGACACCTCGCTCGAGCTGTGGAACAAGAACATGGACATCCTCTCGACCGGCTATTTCCTCGTGTCACGCGAGGCGTTCCGGCTGTTCCGCCAGCAGAAGATCGGCGGCAACGTGGTGTTCGTTGCGAGCAAGAACGGCCTCGCGGCCTCGCCCAACGCCTCGGCCTATTGCACTGCCAAGGCGGCCGAGATTCACCTTGCCCGCTGCCTCGCACTCGAAGGCGCGGCAGCGCAGATCCGCGTCAACGTCGT
>JAEUMC010000203.1 GCA_016793415.1 Devosia sp.
CGCTGCCGCGGGCGTCCGGATCCCAGTAGGGAGCGCCGAGCCCGACCAAAGCCGGCACGAAGATCACGCCGTTGCTGTCGGGCACCGTGGCAGCCAGTTCGGCGACGGCGGCGGGATCGGCGAGGCCGAGCAGGCTGCCCATGAAGGCGACGGCTTGGCCGGAGACCGAGATATTGCCCTCCAGCGCATAGGCGACGCCGGCGCCGGTGCTCCAGGCAATGGTCGAGGAGAGGCCGCTGCGGCTCATGATGCGGCCCGAAGTCAGGGTCATCAGCGAGGTGCCGGTGCCGTAGGTGGCTTTGACCGTGCCCGGCTCGCGCACGCCGTGGCCGAACAAAGCCGCATGCGAGTCGCCGATCATGGCATGCACCGGTACTCCCGCGGCCAGCGCGGAGACGCCATAGATGATCGTGCCGAAGGCGCTGTCGGAGGGGCGGACCTTTGGCAAGAGGCTCAGGGGCACGTTGAAGATGCGGGCCAGCTCGTCGTCCCAGGCCAAGGCCTCGGTGTTGAACAGCTGGGTGCGCGAAGCGTTGGAATGGTCGGTGGCGTGCTCGCCGCCCGTGAGCTTCCAGAGCAGCCAGGCATCGATGGTGCCGGCCCGCAGATGGCCGGAGGCAGCGGCCTCGCGGGCGCCGGAGACGTGGTCGAGGATCCAGGCAAGCTTGGCTGCCGGGAACAGCGGATCGATGCCGAGCCCGGTGCGCGCCTCGATCAGTGCGCCATGCCCGGCGGCGCGGATGGCGGCGCAGGCGGGAGCCGAGCGGCGGCATTGCCAGAGGATCGCCGGGGCGATGGGCTGGCCGGTGCGGCTGTCCCACACCACGATGGTTTCGCGCTGGTTGGAGATCGCCAGGGCGTCCATGTCGGGACCGACCTTGGCGGCCACCTCGGCGATAACCGACAGGACGCTGTGCCAGATATCGGTGGCCGATTGCTCGGCCCAGCCCGGCTGCGGATAGCTGACTGCCATCGGCACCGACGCACTGGCCACCACCCGGCCCTCGGCGTCGAACGCCAAGGCCTTGGTGTTGGTGGTGCCCTGGTCGATGGCGAGGATCAGCCCGTTGCTCATTTGCGGGCAAGCAACTGGCGGGCGGCGTCGGCGATGCCGGCGGCGTTGAGGTTGAAATGCTCGAGCAGCCAGTCGGCCGAGCCGGTAGGCAGGAAGCCGGGGAAGCCGAGGATGCGCATCGGCACCGGGTCATGGGTCGCCAGCACTTCGGCTACCGCACCGCCCAGCCCGCCGCGCACCGAGTGCTCTTCGACGGTGACGACAGCGCCGGTTTTCGCCGCGTCGAGGATGGTCGCTTCGTCGAGCGGATTCACCGTCGACATGTTGATGACGCGGGCTGCGATGCCCTCGGCGGCGAGCGCCTCGGCGGCGGCGAGGGCCCGGTGCACCATCACGCCATTGGCGATGATGGCGAGATCATCGCCCTCACGCAGGGTTTCGGCCTTACCGATCTCGAAGCGGGCGTTGGAGCGCGGCAAGTCGGGCACCGGCATGCGGCTCACTCGGATGAAGACCGGGCCGTCGAGGGCCGCCGCGGCGCGGATCGCCTGCTCGGTCTCCCAGGGGTCGGAGGGGACGATCAGGGTGAGATTGTTGAGCAGCCGCAGCCAGGCCATGTCCTCGATGGAATGGTGAGTGGGGCCGAGCTCGCCATAGGCGATGCCGCTCGACTGGCCGATCAGCTTCACGTTGACATTGGTATAGGCGATATCGGCCTTGATCTGCTCCATCGCCCGGGCGGTGAGGAAGCAGGCAGCGGCCGAAACGAAGGGGATCTTGCCGCCATTGGCGAGGCCGGCGCCGACTGCCACCACGGTCTGCTCGGCAATGCCGACATTGACCATGCGCTCGGGCCAGCGCTTCCTGAAATTGACCAGCTTGGACGAGCCGACGCTGTCGCTCACCACTGTGACGATGCGCGGGTCGGCTTCGGCCAGCGCCTCGACGGTCTTGGAGAAGGTGTCGCGGCAATCGTGCCAGCCGGCGGGTTGAGGGGCGGCGGCGCTCATCAGGCAAGTTCCCGCATGGCTTGTTCGTATTGGTCCTTGTTGGGCACGCCGTGGTGCCAGGCGACATTGTCGTGCATGAAGCTGACGCCCTTGCCTTTGAACGTGTTGGCGATGATGCAGAGCGGCTTGCCGCGGCCCTTGGGCGACTTGCTCAACGCCTCATAGAGAGCGCGGTGGTCGTGGCCATCGAGCACTTCGACATGCCAGCCGAAGGCGCGCCACTTGTCGTCGAGCGGGTCGAGCGATGCCGTTTCTTCCGTACGGGCGCCCTGCTGCAGGCGGTTGCGATCGATGATCAGCGTCAGGTTCTCGAGCTTCCGATGCCCGGCAGTGAGCGCCGCTTCCCAGTTGCTGCCTTCCTGCAGCTCGCCATCGCCGGTTAGGACGAAGGTGCGGAACTCGGCATTGTCGATCTGGCCGGCAATGGCGATGCCGGTGGCAACCGGCAGGCCATGGCCGAGCGGCCCGGTATTGGTCTCGACCCCCGGCAGGTAGTTGCGGTTGGGGTGGCCGTTGAGCTTCGAAAGCGGCTGCATGTAGGTGGTGAGCTGCGCTTCGGGGAAGAACCCGGCGGCGGCGAGCACGGCATAAAAGGCGCCGGTGCAGTGGCCCTTGCTCATCACGAAGCGGTCGCGGCCGGGGTCGCGCGGGTTGCTGGGATCGTGGCGCAGCACGCCGAAATAGAGGGTCGCAAGGATATCGGCGGCGCTGAAATCGCCGCCGGGGTGGCCGAGCTGGGCCTCATAGACCATCTGGAAGCTGCGCCGGCGGATCCAAAGCGCTTTGTCGGCAATCAGCGCGACAGGATCGTTTGCCAGACCGGCGGACGCGGCGGATGTCACGTTAGTCTCCTCAACCGTGGGCGGGGCGGTACGGGCTGCCTGCGCGGCGCCTTCCTCCCTGCCTCCTTGTCGCGACAGATAACGCATCATTCGTCACTCGTCACTATCGAAAATTTGCGAATGGTTTCGTTTGGCGTATAGTCGCTAGATATCCGAAGTGGAAACCGGGTCATCCAAAGGTGGAAACCGGGATGCGCAGGTTGCGGAAAAGCCCGGCGCCACGGTATTTTGCCGGCGGTGGAGCAGAGGTGCGCGCTAGAGATGAACGAGCAGAAGAGCATCCGCCGGCAGGATCGCAAGGCGGGGAGCGGCGTCGACGCCGGCACGCTGAGCGGGCTGTTGGCCGAGCCGCGGCGGCGCAAGATTCTCGAGTGGTTGCAGGAAGAGGGGAGCGCCCGGGTGCGCGACCTGTCGGCGGCGTTCGAGGTCAGCGAAGCGACAATCCGGCAGGATCTCGAGCGGCTGGAGGCCGATGGCTACATCTCCAGGGAGCATGGCGGCGCCTTCCTCAAGACGCTGCCGCGGCAGGTCGAGACGCTGAGCCTGCAACATCTTGAGAACATGGACAAAAAGCGCAAGATCGGGGTGCGCGCGGCGTCGCTGGTCGGCGATGGCGAGACCATCATCCTCGATGCTGGCTCGACCACCACCGAGGTGGCGCATGGGCTGTTGCAGCGGCGCGAGCTGACGGTGATCACCAACGCACTCAACATCGCGCTGATCCTCGGCGCGGTGCCGGGCTTTGCCGTGCACATGCCGGGCGGCCAGTTCAAGGCGCCGACCCTGTCGCTGAGCGGCGACAAGTCGGTGGAGTATTTCCGCGATATCCTCTCGGGCAAGCTGTTCCTCGCCACGGCCGGGGTGTCGCTCGAGGCCGGGCTGACCTACCCGAGCTTTGCCGACCTGCAGCTCAAGCAGGCAATGATCAAGGCGGCGCAGCACGTCTACCTGGTGGCGGATTCGACCAAGATCAACCGCACTTCGTTCACGCGGCTTGGCACTTTGGATGTGATTCATTCGTTTATCACCGATGACGGGATCCGCGACGAGGACGCTCGCGAGTTCGAGCGCCGCGGCATCGAGCTGATTATCGCCCGCTGAAATAGCCTAAATCTGACAATCTATTAGCGACGCCGTGCCAATCAGGTACGGCGTTTCCCTATGGCTGCATGGCTGCCGAAAGCGGTGCGGGCGCGGCGCGATCCTGCCGAACTCGACGAGAATCGGCATTGACTTGCGCTCGATACCTCCGTAATCCTCATTAATCGCAAGCAAAGCGAAACAGACAGAACTCGTCTGTTTGCGATATGTGCCTTCCGGAAGGAGGGCGCAGGGGAGCAGGTGAGGAGCCCTTCGATCACGGCGACTGGTGTGCGGACGGCGCGAGCCGGCTGACGGCACGGCGCGCGCAGGGGTCAGCCACCACGAGGTTCAATCCCGGACGCGACGGCCCCGAGCGGGCGGCGATCCAGGCAACGAGGAGGACACGGACAATGGTACGGCTTGGCCGATACGTGCTGGCCCCGCTGGCGGGCCTGCTGCTGGCAAGCGCCAGCTACGCGCAGGAAATGACCGATGTGGGCACGCCCCGCAACGAGACGCTGATCGTGCAGACCTTCGACGGCAAATCGGCCAACCCA
>JAEUMC010000205.1 GCA_016793415.1 Devosia sp.
ATGACGACCTGGCTGCCGTCCACGCGCGAGAACCACTGGCGCCGGTTCTGCAGGAAGTAGCGGTGCACGGATTTGTAGACGAAGGCCTGCAACGACGGGATATCGGCCCAGACCGTCAGGTTGGTGACGATCATCGGGTCCTCGAAAGGCGAGGCGAGCAGCGATGACGCCTCGCCGTTCTCGCCCTTCATGCGCCACACGAAGCCCGGGCTCTCCTCGGCGAACTTGTTCACCGGTTCGAGAAAATCGACGAACTCCTTCATCTCCGGCGCCTCGAGCGGAGCGAGGAGCCGAGAAATGTTCAACTGCGCGATGTAGTACTGGCTGTGCACCATGCCCCGGGGCGTCCGAGAAGGCGCAAAGCTAAGCCCGAAGCAAGGATTGGCGCAATGCCCCGACCGACGCAGCGGATCTGGCTATTGCTGCCCTGTCGCGGCGGACAGCCTGTCGAGCGAGCCGGCGAGGGTTTCGACCCAGGCCGCGTCGGTCGGCCAGCCCAGGTGCTGGGCGGCGGCCAGCAGCGCGCCGCCGACCGGCGGCAGGCGGGGCAGGGCGGGTGGCCGGCCGACCCGCTGGGTGACGGCTCGCCGCAGCGCCGGGCTGGCGAACAGGCCGCCGGCAAAGCTCCAGGGCAGCGTCGGCGCGCCGAGCTGGCGCTCGAGCGTCAGGATGTGGAGGGCGAGTTCATCGGCTGCGGCATCGACAATGGCGTTGGCCGCGGGATCGCCGGCTTCGGCGAGGGCCAGGGCGACCGGCGCCAGCGCGGCGATCTGCTTGCGCGGCTCGTCGAGCCGGGAGGCCCAGCCGAGGAACTGGTCCATCCGGTCGTCGGACGTGAGGCCGAGCCGTTCGAACACGCCCTCGACCAGGCCGGTGGAAGCGGCGCGTCCGTCGATCGCCTTGCTGACCGCGCCCAGCACCCGGCTGCCGATCCAGTAGCCGCTGCCCTCGTCGCCGATGACCTCGCCCCAGCCACCGGTGCGGTGCGACCCGCCCGCCGTGTCGCGCGCCCAGGCCATCGAACCGGTGCCGGCAAGGATCAGGATGCCTGGCCCGCCGGCAAAGGCGCCCAGATGCGCGGCATCGACATCGTTGAGCAGGCGCTGCGGCACGGCGCCGAACAGGTCTCCGATCGCCTGCTGCTGTGCCGTCGAGGCCGTTTCGACCTCGCCATAGGCCGGCAGCGCTGCCGCCACCCCGGCGAGGCCCGACGCCGAGGCGAACGGGCCGACCTGCTCGGCCAGTGCCTCGCGCCAGCTTGGGCTTTCCAGCGGGCTGGTACCGCGGCCGCGTTGCAGCCGGATTGCCCGCCCGCCGCGATCGGCGCTGGCAACCAGCGTCTTGCTGCCGCCGCCATCGATGCCGACGACAATCGCCTCGGTCGGGGCATTCACGGAGGGGGAGGTCGGCACCACTGGGCTACTCCAGCTGTTGAGCATCGGGCAGGGGGCTGCCGTCGTGTGCGCACATAGCGGAAAACCCTCGCCGTCCGCTACTCCATCCACCCCGCGCGAAACATTCATGCCGGGCGAACGGCGGATGCCGGCTAGGGTGATAAGATTACGTCTTGAATCTCTAGTCGCTCGAGGTTGTACCCGACCTATCCATCCAGCACGGAGCCCGCAATGGCCAGTCCCAGCCTCTCGCCTGCCCTCACGCCTCCTGCCATCCCGTCGGCGGTGGCCTAGATGGGCGCCGGGCATAGCCATGGGCTCGAGCGGCCGGCCGCCGGCTCGGCCGGGGCGCGCCATCGCAGGAGCCTGATTTGGGCGCTGGCGCTGACCACGACCTTCCTCGTCGTCGAGGTGATCGGCGCCTGGATTTCGGGCAGCCTGGCGCTGCTGGCGGATGCCGCGCACATGCTGACCGATGCGGGCGGGCTGGCGCTGGCGCTGTTCGCCATCTGGTTCGCGGCCCGGCCGCCATCGGCAGCCAAGACCTATGGCTATCTGAGGGCCGAGGTGCTGGCGGCGCTGGTCAATGCGGTGGTGCTGCTGCTGCTCGCCGTCTACATCCTCTACGAGGCCTACCAGCGGATCTTCGCGCCGCCCGAGGTGGCGTCGACGCCGATGCTGATCGTCGCAGTGGTCGGGCTGGTGGTGAACCTGATCAGCATGCGGCTGCTGGCGGCGGGTTCGGAGGAGAGCCTCAACCTCAAGGGCGCCTATTTCGAGGTGCTGGCCGATATGCTGGGTTCGCTCGGCGTCATCGCCTCGGCGCTGATCATCATGTTCACCGGCTGGACGCTGGCCGACCCGATCATCGGGGCGGCAATCGGGCTGTTCATCGTGCCGCGCACCTGGGCCTTGCTGAAGCACGCGGTGAACATCCTGCTCGAGGGCACGCCGGCAGGCTTCGAGCTCGCCAAGCTGGATGAGGCGCTGCGGGCGCTGCCCGGCGTCATCGACACGCATGACCTGCATGTGTGGACCATCACCTCGGGCATCGATGCGATGAGCGGCCATCTGGTGATCGCCGATGGCGCCGACCACCAGGCGCTGCTGGTCGCGGCGCGGACGGTGCTGCACGAGACGTTCGGCATCGACCACAGCACCATCCAGATCGAAACCGTGGCCACTGAGGGCGGGGAGATCAGGACGCAGGTATGAGATCCCGGTGCTCCGCCCGGCTCGACAGAGAAAGTTTCGGTTCATTTGCTCAGCCAGAGGTTGCACTTGGCGATCTTCACCTTTCCAAGGAGGTGAGTGAGCAAAGTGAGAGGTAGCGGGCATGCTGGGCTGGTTTCGGGCGCTGATGCCGAAGGAAGAGAAGTTCTTCACCCTGTATACGCGCCATGCCGCGCTGGTGGTCGAAGCGGCCGACG
>JAEUMC010000209.1 GCA_016793415.1 Devosia sp.
ATCAACTGATAACTCGCCCCCTATCGCCGCCTTGAGCCTTGAATTACTGTCTGCGGCGCGGCGTCGGGGTACGGGTTATTGCAATGGGCAGATTGGCAGCGATCTTTCTCGCCGCAGTTCTCTTGTCAGGCGGGCAATCAATTGCGGCCCAGGCCACAGGAACTGCGATGGCGGTCGACGTCGACGCGCGCGCCGAGTTTGGTGACGATATCCGCGTGCTCACCGCCGGTGACGACCTCAAGATCGGCGAGACCGTGGTGACCGACGAGCACGGGCTGGTGCAGATCAAGTTCTCCGACGAAACCGAACTGGTGGTCGGGCCCAACTCCCAGTTGCTGCTCGAGGACTACCTGCTGCGCAACGATGGCTCGGTAGGCAAGCTGGCGATCAATGCGCTGTCGGGCTCATTTCGCTTCGTCACCGGTCAATCCAACAAGGACGACTATTCGATCAAGACGCCGACCGGCACCATCGGCATCCGCGGCACGGCGTTCGACTTCGCCGTCGAGCCGGTCAAGACGCGCATGCTGATGTACCACGGCACATCCACCCTGTGCGGCGCCGGCAATGCCTGTGTGACGATGCAGCAGACCTGCGAGGCGGGTGAGGCCGAAGCCGCCGCGGCCCAGTCGCTCGGCCTTTCCTTCACTGCGGACGACGCGCGCCGGGCCTCTCTGCAACAGAGTTTTCGCTACGCTGATTTTCAGAAACCGCTGCAATACCTGTTCCGTGTCGAGCAGGTACCGATCTGCCAGCTGATCGGTCCCGCCCGCTTTGCGCCCGCGGACATTCCTGCCGTGATGGAGATCTGCAGCCCGGTGATTGCGGAGCAGTATCAGGGCGTCATCGATCGCTGGGGCTATTGCAGCGCCGCCGTCGCGGGCTTCCTGACCAACCTCACTGGGCCGGCAGACCAACAGGTCGCCGATCTGACAGCCGCGCTGGTGGAGCTGTTCCAGCCGGGGACGGGATGCAGCGCAAACGAAACCGAGCTGCCAGAAGCGCTATCGGTCGCCGCCCTGAAGTCGCCGGACGCCCAGCAGCAGGATGCGATCCGGGAGATCGGCGCGACTATTCGCGACTGCGCAGCGGTGCGTACCGCGGCGATCCTGCCGGTACAGGCGAGCGCAAACTGAGCAAAGAAGCGCCGCGCAGCCGGCGATATGCCGCCCTGCCCGCTCGACCATCAGCCTTTGCGCACCCACACCGAAGTATCGTGGAAGGCAGCGCCGCCGAAAGGTCGCACCTGATCTGAGCCGATCAGGGTGTTGATGCCCTGGCCGTTGCGATGCGCCGAGTTGGGGTGGATGCCTTCGGCGATCAGCACGCCGCGCTGCATGCCCTCGAAAAACACGGCCTTGAGGGCCACCTCGCCGCGGCGGTTGCCCAGCGTGACGGGGTCGCCGTCGGCGACGCCGAGATCGGCGGCATCTTCAGGGTGGATGAATACCGTCGGCTCCGGCTGCCGCTTCTGGCTGCCGGCGGTCTCGGTGAAGGACGAATTGAGGAAGCTGCGCGACGGACTGGTGGCGAGGCGGAACGGGGTTTCCGCATCAACCCGCTCGGTGACATCCCAGTGGTCGGCGAAACGCGGCATTTCCGAGGGATCGCAGACCCAGGTGTAGCCCTTGAGCCGTGCCACGGCGTCCCAGTCGGGCTCAAAGCGATAGCGCTTGTCGGGCCAGGCGAAACCATCGGCAAAGCGCGCCTTCTCGTCCGGCCAGGCGCCGTCGATGAAGCCGCGTTTCTCGATCTCACCGAACTCACCGAAGCCGGAACGGCGGAAGGTTTCGGCCACCACCTCGCGGTCGGAAAGATGCATCGAGGCGTGATCGCTGCCGAGCCGGCGCAGCAGTTCGTTGATCACCTCGAAGTTCGAGCGGCACTCGCCGGGGGCCTCGACCAGCTTGGGGCCGTAGAGCAGCCGGGTATGGCCGCCGCGGCGATAATAGTCGTTGTGCTCGAGAAACATGGTGGCGGGCAGCACGATGTCGGCGAGCCTGGCCGTATCGGTCATGAACTGCTCGTGCACGACGGTGAACAGGTCTTCGCGCGCGAAGCCGGCGCGGGTGAGCCCCTGCTCCGGGCTGACATTGACCGGGTTGGTGTTCTGGATGAACAGCGCCTTGACCGGCCCACCGCCCTTCAGCGCCGCACGGTCACCGGTCAGCACCTTGCCGATCTCGCACATGTCGAGTTCGCGACCGCCCGGCCCCATCTCGGCGCCGGTGATCATGGACTTGTCGAGCTTCCACGAGCCGGAATTGGAATGGAAAGCGCCGCCGCCATGGTGCTGCCAGGAGCCGGTCATCGCCGCGACCGACAGCGCCGCATGCATCGAGGTCGAGCCGTTGCGCTGCCGGGTGAAACCGTAGCCGAGCCGGAAGTAGGTTTTGGGCGTGGTGCCGACGAGCCGGGCAAAGGCCTCGATCTCGGCGACGGAAAGCCCAGTGATTTCGGCCGCCCATTCCGGCGTGCGGGTGGCGAGGTGCACTTCGAACTCGGACGAGAAGTCGGTGAACTCGGCCATGTAGGCGCGGTCGGCGAGGCCGTCGCGCAGCAGCACGTGCATCACCGCGACGGCCAGCGCGCCATCGGTCCCAGGGCGCAGCACCAGCGCCATGTCGGCCTGCTCCATGGTGCCGTTGCGATAGATGTCGATGGCGACGATCTTCGCCCCGCGCTCCTTGCGGGCGCGGATGGCGTGCGTCATCACGTTGACCTGGGTGGCGACCGCATTGGTGCCCCAGATCACCACGCAATCGCTCTCGGCCATGGTCTCGGGATTGGGCCCCGCCAGCACGCCGGTGCCGGCGATGAAGCCGGGCCAGGCCGTGCCGGTGCAGATGGTGTCGTATTGCAGCGCGTAACCGCGGGCATGGCGGAGCCGCTCGATGCCGTCGCGCTGCACATGGCCCATGGTGCCGGCGTAGAAATAGGGCCAGATGGCTTCAGGACCATCGCTGCGCTCGATCTCGAGCCAGCGCGCGACGATCTCGTCGTAGGCCTCGTCCCAACTGATCCGCTCGAACTCGCCGGAGCCCTTTTTGCCAATGCGGCGAAGCGGATGGGTCAGCCGGTTCGGGTGATGTATCCGCTCCGCATAGCGCGCCACCTTCTCGCAGATGACCCCCGCCGTATACGGATCGTCCTTGGCGCCGCGCACCCGGCCGATGGTCCGCTCGTCGATGACCTCGACGTCGAGGGCACAGGTCGAAGGACAATCGTGCGGGCAAACCGAACGGGCGATGCGGGGTGTGGCGATGGCGTTCATGACTTCTCCTGGCCCCCGATCCTAAAGCAAGACCGTCCCGGTTGGCAGTGATTTGCCGACGAATGTGCCGATAACCGCAAGCGATCGCGACGCCAAAGCGGCGGGCAGTGCCAAGCGACACCGGCAATCGTGCCGCCTTTTTGGGCAGCGCCGAAGCGCACCAGACACCGAAACCCGGCAGTTCCCGCTCCAGCCATGCGCTTGGCGGGAAGCGAGCATGCAATCCGAGCCCCTCCTGCCCCCACCGAGGGGGTCGCATGCTTTGCCTCGGAGGAGGATTGAGATGGTTCGCATTATTGGAACGTCCGCATCCGAAACGATCACCGGCACCTTCGATACCGACCACCTGTTCGGACTAGGCGGTGACGACATCCTGGTTGGCGGCCTTGGCGACGATACCCTGGTCGGCGGCGCCGGCAGCGACCGCTTCGAATTCTACAGTCTGACCGAGACCGGCGTCGGCGAGATGCAGCGCGATATCATCGCCGATTTCGAGAGTGGCAGCGACCTGATCAACCTGGGGCGCCTCGATGCCGATGCCGGCCATTCCGGCAACCAGGCCTTCCGCTTTCTCGGCGCGACCGAGTTCACCGGGACCGCCGGCGAGCTGGTGACCTATCAGCAGGTGGTCGACCTCGAGCTGACGACGGTGCTGGCCGGCGACAGCAATGGCGACGGCGTGGCCGATTTCGAGATCGAGCTCAGAGGCAATATCGCGCTCAACTCCGGGGATTTCATCCTGTAGCCGCACGACTCGAGCCTCGGCTCATGATTGGGAGGATTTCGGCATGGCCTACTATCCACCGACCATCGATCCGGACGCGCTCGACGGCACTGACGGCTTCAACATCACCGGCGCCACCACCGACGATCGGCTGGGCACCAGCGTCGAGAACGCCGGCGACGTCAACGGCGACGGCTTTGCCGACATCATCGTCAGTGGACGCGACCGGGTCGGCGGCGTGGTCTACAACTATGTCGTCTTCGGTTCGGCCGAGCCGTTTCCGGCCGATTTCAACGTCACCGAACTCGATGGCAGCAATGGCTTTGCGATCGATACGGTAGACAAGCCCTGGTACGTCAAGGGTGCCGGCGACATCAACGGCGATGGCTACGACGACCTGATGGTCGGAACCAGCAACGACGCCGACGAGTATGGCTACGAGGACATCCACATCGTCTTCGGCAAGGCGGACGGGTTCGAGCCCTATGTCTGGCTCGAGCAACTGGACGGCGAGAACGGCTTCACCCTGAACGGGCCGCCGCGATCCACCGCCAACTACACCATCGCTTCGGCCGGCGATACCAATGGCGACGGCTTCGACGATGTGCTGATCACCACCCAGTACGAAGCCCGCCTGCTGCTCGGCAAGGCCGACGGCTTTGCCGCCGATGCGATCGTCACCGAAGCCACCACCTCGATCTTCAACTCAAGCCAATGGGGCTACGCCCCGCCCGCCGGCATCGGCGATATCAACGGCGACGGGTTCGATGACGTCGCGATCGGCGAGGCAGTGATCTTCGGCAGTGCCGATGGCTTCTTCCCCGGCCTCACCGTCGACCAGCTCGACGGCAGCAACGGGTTCCGGCTCGACCCCGACGTCAACCGCTCGGTCGCGGCGGCAGGCGAT
>JAEUMC010000229.1 GCA_016793415.1 Devosia sp.
CATGGCCGCATCACTTGGAGGGGAGGTAACCGCGCTGGTTCACGAGGTGGACATCGGCGAGGTTCAGAACGTCGTGGCGGATGCGCTGGTCAATATCTCTGGAATGATTGCAGCCGCCGAAGCGCGGAGCCGTGCAGCGGCAAAGCCGTTGATTGAAGAGGTCAACCATCTGGCCCATCGGTTCCAGATCGGGCTGACCGTGCAGACCGTGAGGAGCCGACCCGAGGTTGCAGCAGCGCTCTTCGCCCAGCGGGCGAGGACTTTCGACTGCTCGCTTCTCATGCCGATGGCGAGCAGCGACGACCAGGCGATGGTTGCCGAGGCCGTGCTGTTCGGCTCCGGGGGACCGGCATGGCTGTTTCCACTGGGGGAAGTCACATCGCATCTGGCGTCCGCGGCCGTCGCCTGGGATGGCAGCCGGGCAGCGGCACGCGCGGTACGTGATGCATTGCCGATCCTCTCGGTCGTCAGGCACGTGACCATCCTCTGCGCGACCGATGACAAGCCGGTCGAACCCACCACCATCGGTGCCCTGCAGGACTTTCTGCGCCGCCACCAGATCACGGCTGAGGCACAGCTGTTCAATCGATCGGAGCGCCCCATCGGGGAGGCGCTGCAGCAAACGGCGCTCGACAGCGGAGCGGGGCTGCTGGTGATGGGGGCGTATGGACATAGCCGTATTCGCGAGTTCGTGCTCGGCGGCGCCACCAGGACCGTGTTGTCCGATCGGCGGATGCCGATCCTGATGTCGCACTGATGCGAGCAGTGGGACTGCACAGCGACGCACAACCGATCGTTGCAGGGCTAACGATCCTTGTCGGGCTGATTCGGCGGCTGAAGCCGGGATCGGCTGGACGGGCCGCCATCGCGATGTCTGACGATCGGCTGGCCGTCTCGCCGGCGCCGGTTTGAGCTGAGTCAAAGCGGCGGCCGACCCTCACGCTAGCATGGCTCCGGAATATGCCCCGAGGAGCATTCGATGCGTGAAGATCATAAGCTGCAGGCCGCCGTCCAGTCGCGTCTCGACCTGGATCCCTCAATCAACTCGAGCCATATCGGTGTGGCGGCCCGTGAGGGGATCGTCACCATCTCGGGACATGTGGCTACCCTGCTTGAACGTTCCGCGGCAGAACGCGCCGCAGGCCAGGTGAGGGGCGTGCGGGCAGTCATCAACGAGCTCTCCGTCGAGCTTGCCGGCATCAGTCGAACCTCGGACGAGCAGATTGCCGAACGCGCCTATGCGCGCCTGGCCTCCAACGTGTCCGTGCCGCTGGATCGGCTCCACCTTGCCGTCAAGGATGGCACCATCACCCTGCACGGCGATGTCGATTGGCCCTTCCAGCTGCAGGCCGCGATCGACGATCTGGAACTGCTCGAAGGGGTGCGCGAGATCCGCAGCGACGCCCAGATCCGGCCGCCTGTTCGCGCCGACCAGGTGCAGGAGAAGATCAAGCAGGCGCTGGCGCGGGTCGCCCCCCTCGATGCCGAGCGCATCGACGTGACCGCCAATGGCAGCCAGGTCACTCTCTCTGGCGAAGTCACCTCCTGGCACGAGAAAGGGCTGGCCGAGAGCACGGCCTGGTGTGTGCCCGGCGTGTCCCAGGTCACCAATCAGATTACCGTTCTCTAAGGAAATCCTCATGAGCTTTCACGCCTGCGTCTGGCTCGACCAGCGCCACGCCAAGATCTTCCGCATCGGTGCAATGACCGCCGAGATGCAGTCGGTCACCGACGACCGTCCCGAGCACCATCTGCACCGCAAGGCCGACCATGTCGGCATGGGAACGCTGGAGATGGACCAGGAACTGCTCCATGAGATCGCCGAGAACCTGGGCAGTGCCGAAGCCATTCTGATCATGGGGCCGGGCAAGGCCAAGACGACCTTCAAGGCGTATCTCGACGAACATTTCCCCGAGCTCGCCCACCGGGTGTGGGACGTACGGGCCAGCGATCATCCCACCGATGCGCAGATCGTCGCCGAGGCTCGATCCTGGTTTCGGGCTCAGGATCGCATGCACTAGGAGGCGCCTATGCAACCAGACCAAGCCGGGTATCGCATGCATCGGCTGTCGCAGTGCGCCTCTGCCGGCGATGCGATTGCCTGTTACTTGCGGCATGCCGCCAGTTGCGGCTGTCAGGCCAGACCCGAGGGCGTGATGGCGGAACTGGATCGCCGCGCCATCTCGCTGCCGTTGGGACATGAGCAGCGCGGGGCGGCGGTCGGCAGCCTAGGAGTGCCTGAGGCGCCGGAGCTCGTCATGGAGATCGCCTCGGGGGGCTCGGCGCTTCGCCAATCGGGTCTGCAACTATGAAGCTCAATCGCGAATGGCACCTGGCGCACCCGATGCCCAGAAATGCGACGCTCGAGCAGCGGCTCGAGTGGCATGCGGAGCATGCCGTCAACTGCGGCTGTCGCGACATGCCGCCCGGCATCCGCAAGGAACTGGAGGCGCGAGGACTGATCGGACCAACGCTGCGCAGCCTCCGCTAGGGCGCTTCAGGCAGAGTTGCCAACTCTTGCTTGCTCGAAGCGCGACCAAATCAGAAGGGCCGATCAGTGGCCCGCCTGCTGATTGAGGCGCTCTGCGACCCAGCTGCCGATCTTTGCCGCCGGCATGGCGCCCGCTACGCGGCCGATTTCCCTGCCGCCCCTGAACAGCAGCAATGTCGGGATGCTGCGGATGCCCAGCTTCGCCGAGAGCGCCTGTTCGGCATCGGAATCGAGCTTGACGAAGCGGGCAGTGGGTTCGCCCTCCGCAGTGGCGCGCTCATATTCCGGCGCCATCGCCCGGCAAGGTCCGCACCAGGCGGCCCAGACATCGACGACCACCGGAAGGGTACCTTTTTCGACCTGTCGCATGAGCATCGCTGCGTCGACGTCCTTTGGCCGTCCGGTGAACAGCAGCTTGCCGCAGCCGCCGCACTTGGCCTCTGCCGCCGGGCGCCCCGAGGGTAGCCGGTTGATGGCACCGCACTCGAGGCAGACTGCTCGCTGTTCCTGTGACATGTGGCTCGGCTCAGGATCTTTCCGGGTTGTCGATATAGGTATGATTGGCGTCATCCCACAGGATCCGCCCCGAACGGGTGAGAAGTTCCAGGATGCCGGCGGCGATCATGTCACGGTGCGTCGGCTCGAGCTCGGCGCCCAGGCCGAGCGCCTCGCCGATCGAGGACAAGCTCAATCCCCTGGGATGACGCGTCAGCAGGTTGACGACGGAGTCTTCGATATATTTCAGGCCCAGCTGGGCCTGTTCACGGTGGTCGAGGTCGTTCATCTTGCTGATCCTCAGGCTGCTGTTCGTTTCGCGGCTTCCGCCGCAGCGACATGGTGTTTGACGGCGACGAAGCTGTCGGGGCTGACGGAGATGGAGTCGATGCCGCACTCGACGAGAAAGCGGGCGAACTCCGGGTGGTCGCTCGGGGCCTGGCCGCACAGCCCGATTCTGGCGCCAGCCTTGTGCGCTTCGGCGATCACATTGCCGATCATCCATTTGACCGCCGGATCCTGCTCATCGAACAGCCCTGCCAGTTCGGCCGAGTCCCGATCCACCCCCAATGTGAGCTGGGTCAAGTCGTTGGAGCCGATCGAGAACCCGTCGAAGCGACGGGCGAACTGCGCGGCCAGCACGACGTTGGACGGCACTTCGCACATCACATAGACCTGCAGGCCGTCCTTGCCGCGCTGCAGACCGTGCTCGGCCATTACCTCGAGTACGCGATCGGCCTCGATGATCGAGCGGCAGAACGGGATCATGACGATGACATTGTCGAAGCCGAGCCTGCTCCGCAGCCGCGCGATGGCCTGGCATTCGAGGGCAAAGCCGTCCTTGTAGCGATCGGAATAGTAGCGCGACGCGCCCCGGAAGCCGATCATCGGGTTCTCTTCCATGGGTTCGAACGCTGCCCCGCCGGTCAGGCCGGCATACTCGTTGGTCTTGAAGTCACTCATCCGGATGATGACAGGCTTGGGCCAGGCCGCTGCCGCAATTCGGGCGAGCCCCCGGGAAAGTTGATCGACGAAGAATTCCGGCTTGCTGTCGTAGCCGATGGTCAGCCGCTCGATATCGTGCCTCGCCTGCTCGTCGCGCACCTCGTCGAAATGAACGAGCGCCATCGGATGGATGCGGATCGCATTGCTGATGACGAACTCCATGCGCGCGAGGCCGACGCCGTCCGCCGGCAGCCGCCACCAGCGGAAGGCAGCGCCCGGATTGGCAAGGTTCAACATCACCCGGGTGGTGCTCGGGGGCAGGTGCTCGAGGTCGAGCGTCTGCACTTCGATCTCGGCCGATCCCTCGTAGATCGCGCCTTCGTCGCCTTCGGCACAACTGACGGTGACCTCCTGGCCGCTATGCAGCAGTTCGGTGGCATTGCCGGTGCCGACAATCGCCGGTAGGCCGAGTTCGCGACTGACGATCGCCGCATGCGAGGTCCGTCCGCCATGGTCGGTGACGATCGCTGCCGCCCGTTTCATGATCGGGACCCAGTCGGGATCGGTGGTCGAAGTCACCAGCACCGAGCCATCGACGAACTGCGCGATGTCCGCGGCGCTGTCGAGCAGGCATACCGGGGCGCTAACTGCGGCATCGCCGATTGCCAGCCCTGCGAGCAGGCGACGGCCGTGCTGCTGCACCCGATAGGACTTCATGGCGCCGGCTTCGCGCCGGGCCTGCACTGTTTCCGGCCGGGCCTGCACGATGAACATCTCGCCCGTGGCGCCGTCCTTGGCCCATTCCATGTCCATCGGGCAGCCATAGTGCTGTTCGATGGCGACGGCCCATCTGGCGAGGGTGACGATTTCTTCGTCGGCCAGCACCAAGGCGGCGCGCTCCGCTTTAGAGGTCGGCACGTTTCGGGTGGGCGTATCGCCGCCGGAATAGACCATCTTGATGGTCTTGGCGCCGCGCGTCTTTTCGATGATCGGCACGACGCCGGGGCGATCGAGAAACGGCTTGAAGACCACGTACTCGTCGGGGTCGACCGCCCCCTGGACGACGTTTTCGCCCAATCCCCAGGCGCCGTTGATCAGCACCACCTTGTCGAAACCGGTTTCGGTGTCGATCGAGAACATTACGCCGGAACTGCCCAGGTCCGACCGCACCATCCGCTGCACGCCGATCGACAGGGCAACCTTCATGTGGTCGAACCCCTTGGCCTCGCGGTAGCTGATCGCCCGGTCGGTGAACAGCGAAGCAAAACAGCGCCGGCAGGCTGCGAGCAGCGCGGCCTCGCCCCGGATGTTGAGGAAGGTCTCTTGCTGGCCGGCAAAGCTCGCATCCGGCAGGTCCTCGGCCGTGGCGCTCGAGCGGACTGCGACTTCGATCTCGTCCCCGCCGCTGCGGCGGCACAGGTCGCGATAGGCCGAGAGGATCGCCTCGGCGCTGGTCTTGGGCCAGCTCGCCTTGAGGATCAGGCTGCGGATCGCCTCGCCGGCTTCAGCCAGACTGGCGCGCTGATCCTGCCAGGCGGCCAGGTGGCCGGCGATCCGGTTCCTCAGATCGTTGGCCTCAACGAAGTGCCAATAGGCCTCGGCGGTGGTTGCGAATCCGGGCGGCACCTGGATGCCCTTTGCCGCGAGGGCCTGCACCATCTCACCCAACGAGGCGTTCTTGCCTCCCACCCGTCCGACATCGGCGCGGCGAAGCGTTTCGAACCAGGCGATCTGATTGGCGTGTTGCGACATCGGCGGTGCTCCAGTTGGGCGGGGCCCTGCAGGCCCGGTCGTCGAGGATGCTGCCCCTGCCCAAGCGTCGGGTCCTTGATCCGCGTCAAACGTGTGGTCGGATGATCCAGATCAAACGCACCGGCCTCGCGCGGCCCCATGCTGCGGGCAGATGAAACAGGGAGGCCCCAGATGGTCGAGCATTCGCGTCAGGCATTGGTCGGCGCTTTCGGCGCCAGGTATGTCAGTCTAGCCATCGCCGACATCGACGAGCTGTCGGTGTCCAATTTCGCGCTGCTCAGCACCGCCGATTTCGAGCAGCCGATGCAGGCCGTCGAGCGCTATCTCGCTTCCATTCCCCGCTGTCCCAACAAGGTGTCGCTGGCACTGGCGGGAACGGTGGAGGGGGACGCCGCGACCTTCAGCTACCGAAACTGGAAGCTGAGCCGCAACGATGTGCGGGCCGCGACCCGGGCGGACCATGTCTGCCTGATCAACGACATCGAGGCGAGCGCGCTGGTGCTGCCCAGCCTGTCGGCATACGACCTGCAAGACCTGCATGCCGGCACCTCCGTCCCGTACGGCAACAAGGCTGTGCTGATGGCCGGGGCCGCGGTCGGGATCGCCGGGCTCGTCCGGGCGGACACGGAATGGGCGCCGGTCGTCGGCGAGGGGGGCTTTGCGCGGTTCATTCCGACGAGGGACGACCTTGCCGAACTGGGCGCGGACTTCCTCGCCGAACCCTACACCGCCTGCGACGACGTCTTCACCGGAGCAGGGCTCTCCGCGCTTTACGGGGCGCTTGTCGCCAAGGCGAACGTACCGGGCAGATCCAGCGGCGCGCGGCAGATTGCTGCCTCAGGCCTCTCCGGCGAGGATCCGGTGGCCGCCCGTGCCCTGCAGATCATGGCGACCTGGCTGGGGCGGGTGGCCGGCGACATTGCGCTGCTCTACGGCGCACGCGGAGGCCTCTATATGGGCGGCGGCCTCGTCGCCAACATCATTCCGGCTTTGCAGACCGGTCATTTTCGCGAGGCCTTCGAAAGCCGGGGGCAACGTTCGGCCTACATCGCCAAGATTCCGGTGAAAGTGATCAAGACCGCGGCGGACGCCGGCCTGCGCGGCGCCGCCATCGCCATGGCCCGCTCGCTGCCCTCTCACACCGGTGCGTCTCGTCCGAACGTCCGGGCAGCATCCTGACGGAGCCACAACATGCAGATCACCGGCCCGGTGCGCGAGGTGCTCAGTTGGTACGACGGCGAGCGGCCTGGCGTGAAGGCCAATCTCGTCCGCATGCTCATGCATGGTGTTACCGGCGGCAGCGGGCGATTGCTGATCCTGCCGGTCGACCAAGGGTTCGAGCACGGGCCGGCCGCGAGCTTTGCGGCCAATCCGGCCGGGTACGATCCGCGCTATCACTTCGAGCTCGCCATCGCAGCCGGAGTCAGCGCCCTCGCAGCGCCGCTCGGGTTTCTGACGATGGGCGCCGACCGCTATGCCGGCGCCGTGCCGCTGATCCTCAAGGCCAACAGCGCCAACGGCCTCGGCTCGATCAAGGACGAAGCGATCACCGCGACGGTCCGTGACGCGCTGGAGCTCGGCTGCAGCGCCATCGGTTACACCATTTACCCGGGATCGGACCGCCAGTACGAGATGTTCGAAGAGGTGCGAGCCGGAGCAGCCGAGGCGAGAGCGCTGGGCCTCGCTGTCGTCATCTGGGCGTACCCGCGCGGCGGCTCGCTCTCCCACGAGGGCGAGACGGCAGTGGACGTGGTTGCCTATGGCGCCCAGATCGCCGCGCAGCTCGGGGCGCACATCATCAAGGTGAAGCCGCCTGCCGATCGTATCGAAACCGCGCAGGCAAGGCTCGCCTGCGAAGCGGCGCATTGCGATCTGTCGACCCTCGAGAAGCGCGTCGCCCACGTTCTCGAGGCGGCATTCGACGGGCGCCGGCTGGTGGTGTTCTCCGGCGGTCCGGCCAAGGACATCGATGCGGTGCTTGCCGAGATCACGGCCATTGCCGGCGGCGGCGGTCATGGCTCGATCGTCGGCCGGAACACCTTTCAGCGCCCGCGCGAGGAGGCGCTGACGATGCTCGGCCGGATCGCCGCCATCCACCTGGGCGCAGCCAAGGCGAAGCCAGCGCCATGACCCAGCTGCCCATCCTGACGGTGACCCTCAATCCGGCGCTCGACACCACCACCTCGGTGACGCGGCTCGAACCACAGCGCAAGCTGCGCTGCGCTCCGGCGGTGCTGCATCCGGGCGGTGGCGGGGCCAATGTCTCGCGGGCGATCCGCGAGCTGGGCGGCAGCAGCCGCGCCTTCGTCGCGCTGGGCGGGCACACGGGCCAGCAATATGGCGACCTGTTGCGCGCTGCCGGGGTCGAGTGCATTCAGTACGGTCTGAGCGGTGAGACGCGCACGTCGTTGACGGTGATGGAGGAGGAAACCGGGCTGCACTATCGTTTCGTGCTGCCCGGCCCCATGCAGGAG
>JAEUMC010000241.1 GCA_016793415.1 Devosia sp.
GCCGGGTCGATATCGAGCAGCTGCGCAACAATAATGAGACCTTCCTCGAGGCCGACCTGCAACTGGTCTCCAGCTTCGATGCCGGCTCGCTGGGCCAGCACACCCTGACCTACGGGTTCGATGGGGATTTCACCGTCACCGACTACCTCGGCTCGACCTACACCACGACGACCCCGAATGGCGGCTCGCCGACCACGGTGCCGGCGCTCGAACAGGGCTGGAACTTCCCGCGCGTCGAGACGGTGCGCGCCGACCTCTACGTGCAGGACGAGATCGAACTGTTCGACGGCAAGCTGACCCTGACGCCAGGCCTGCGGCTGGCCAACTACTCGATGGATCCGACCACCGACACCACCTTCCCGGAGGAGCCGACGGCGCCACTGCAGGTGATGGAAAGCACCCGGCTGATCAAGAAGCTGGGCGCCATCTACAAGCTCAACGACGAGTATTCGGTGTTTGCTGCCTATGGTGAAGGGTTCAAGATGCCGACGGCGTCGCAGCTTTACACCACCACGGTGCGTTCGACGCCGACCACCTCCACGGTCATTCCCAACCCGAACCTCAAGCCGGAATCGGTCCAGAGCTACGAGGCCGGGTTCCGCGGCGACTTCCAGAACGGCTACTTCACCGTCTCGGGCTTTTACGCCGACTACAAGGACTTCATCCGCAGCTTCCAGCCGATCCCCAGCACCGCGCCGGGTGTCGACTTCGACTACACGTATGACAACGTCGAAAGCGTGCAGCTGTGGGGCGTCGAATTCGCCGGCGAGTATGAAGTCAACGACCAGCTGACGCTGACCGCGGGCCTCACGGCCAGCCAGGGCCGCCAGAAGGTCTCGGCAACCTCGGCCGAAACCTCGTTCGATGGCGCCGTGCCGCTGACCACGACACTGGGCTTCAAGTACCTGTTCCCCGAGCAGAACCTCGAACTCGAAGTGGTCGGCACCCTGGCTGACGGGGTCAAGGAACGTTCGAGCCCCACGGCATTCAAGCCGGATGGGTACGCGCTGCTCGATGCCTACCTGAAGTGGGAGCCCAGCGACAATGTCGAGGTCACCGCAGGCGTCCAGAACATCTTCGATACCCGCTACTTCCCCAACACGCTGACCGGCTACGCCACCACGGCGACCAGTTCCACCGCCGGGTCCAACCCGCTGGAGCTGCAGACCGGGCCGGGCCGTACCTTCAAGCTCGGCGCCAAGGTGAAGTTCTAGTCCACACCTACTCCGCGGGAGGGCCTCGTCCATGGCTCTCCCGCTTTTTCGTATCTGGAGACCTTCGTCATGATCCGCGTGCTTGGCCAGTTCTGGCGGCTGTTGAAGCTCTGCATCGGCGGGCGTGGCGGCAAGCTGGGCCTCTTACTGTTCGTCGCCGTGGTGGCGCTGAAGCTCGGCGGCGTCTACGCGACGCTCAGGATCATCTCGTGGACCAAGGACTTCTACTCGGCGCTCGAGGCAGTCGATGCCCAGGCGGCGCTGACCCAGATCGGGGTGTTCGGCATCATCGTGCTGCTCAACTCGATCCGCGAGCTCAGCTCGCAATATCTCAACAAGCTGGTGCTGATCCGCTGGCGGCGCTCCTTGACCGAGGCGGTGCGGGACAAGTGGCTCCGCAACAAGGCCTATCTCGGCCTCGGCGGCAGCGGAGGCGGCGTCGACAATCCCGACCAGCGCATCGCCGACGATTGCCGGCTGTTCGTCAGCGGCATGCTGAGCGAGGCGCTGGACCTCATCACCAATATCGTCGCGATCTTTTCCTACGTGGCGCTGCTCTGGCAGTTGTCATCGTTCCCGCTGTCGCTGCAGTTCATCGGGCTCGACTTCGAGATTCCGCGCTACATGCTGGTCGCCGCCTTTGTCTATGTGGCGCTCTGCTCGCTGCTCACCCATGTGCTCGGCAGCCCGCTCAAGAAGCTCTATGTCGAGCAGCAGCGCCGCGAGGCGGATTTCCGCTTCGCTCTCGCCCGCATGCGCTCCAATGTCGACGAGATCGCGCTGCTCGGCGGCGAAGAAGCCGAGCGCCGCACGCTCGACCAGCGCTTCGGCGGGATCGTCGGCAACTGGCGCCGACTGATCAACCGCGAGTTGATCCTCAGCTGCTTCACCTACCCCTACCAGCATACCGTGCTGCGTATCCCGCTGTTCGTCGCCCTGCCCGCGTTCCTTGCCGGCAGCGTCAATTTCGGCGGGTTGATGGAAGTGAGCACGGCGTTCTCCAGCGTCGTCACCACGCTGTCGTGGTTCATTTTCTCGTACCGCGATCTCGCCGACCTCGTTGCCGCCTCGTCGCGTCTCGATGGCTTCATCGGCGCAGCCGAACGCTGCCAGGCGACCGGCCGCGTCACGCAGCCCGGAACCGGTCCGCTCGATATTGCCGGCCTTGGCCTCAGGTTGCCCGACGGCAGGCCGCTGCTCGATGTCGCCGCCCTCAAGGTGGCGCCGGGAGAGGCGGTATGGATCGCCGGGCCGTCAGGGCTGGGCAAGACCACCCTGCTCAAGACCATTGCCGGGCTATGGCCGCATGCCGAGGGTCGTATCACCCTGCCGGCAGGATCGGCCCTGTTCCTGCCGCAGCAACCCTATGTGCCGCTCGGCCCGATCGTCGACGCCGTCGCCTACCCCTCCGGCCCCGACGCGTTCACGCTCGAACAGCGCAGGGCGGCGCTCGAGGCGGTGGGGCTGGGGCACCGGCTCGACGTGATGTTCATCGATGACGAAACGGCGAGCGGCGACCTCTCGGGTGGCGAACTGCAGCGCCTGGCACTGGCTCGCCTGCTGCTGCAGCGACCGGCCTTTGCCTATCTCGACGAGCCGACCAGCGCCATCGACGTGGCCTCGGAAACCGAACTGCTGGCGCTGCTGCGCCGCGAGTTGCCGGACACCGCCTTCGTCATCGTCGCCCACCGCAAGCCACAGGGCCTCAGCCCACTCACCACCGTGGACCTGGGCACTGCTCCCGCCGCGCCCGCCGCTCCCCTCGAACCTCTACTCGCCTGAAGGACCCAATCCATGCTCGATAAGCCCACCACCCCGCCACGCGCCCGCCTCGACGCCAGCGCCCGCGACGTCCTCGCCACCCTCCCCGACATCGGCAAGCTGATGGTAACGGCGCGGCATCTCGGCGCAACGCATGAGCGGATCGGCACGGTGGAGAGCGTCAGCTTCGAAAATGGCTGGGCGGTGATCGGCGGGGCCGAGCACGAAAGCCGCATCGAGCTTGCCAGTGTCGCCGAGATCATCGTCGACCGCACCAGCGTGATGAAGGACAAGGCCTATCCGCGCATCGACCTCAACCGCGCGGATGGCAGCTATATCTGCGGCATTGTCGGCTTTGACGGCATCGAGCCGTTCGATGCGGCCGTAGCGCCGCTCGGCATCGGCACGGCGATCGACGCCAAGCCCGATACCCCGCCGGGAGAACGCACCGAGGCGAGCGAGACCGACCCCGGCCGACTGCCGCTCGAGGATGCGCAGGCGGCGCAATCGCCGGTGGTGATCGGCTTCCGCCGTCCCGGCTTCCAGCAGTTCTGGCGTGGCACCATCGAGACGGTGAAGCCGGCAATGGGCTTCATCAACGTGATGCGGTCGGATTTCCACCTGCACCTCAAGGCCGGCGCGGTGGCCGAATGGCATCGGGACTCGGTGACCGGCGAGCGCGAGGCGTTCAACGCCGATGGCGAACCGCTCGGCCTGACGCTGCTCAGGGCGAACTGAGGGCGTCGACGGACGAAACACACTCCGAGCGGGCGCTCCCCTCCCCCTTGAGGGGAGGGGCTGGGGGTGGGGGTCCATCGGTGATCGCCGCACCACCCCCACCCTCAATCCCTCCCCTCAAGGGGGAGGGAGGCGACGACTGAGAGACTTGCGAGCCGCTAGACAGCCCCAAACGCCGCCAGTGCCGCGCCGATCAGGCACGCAGTCGGCCCGAATTTTGCCGGCACGACTTCTACTGCCTTCGACAGCCCCAGCGCCTCGCGCTTCGCTGCGGCGCGGGCCGGCTGCAGCAGCCGGTCGCCCAGGGCCAGGACGCCGCCGGCCACCACGATGATCTCGGCGTCGACCACATTGTTGGCGCTGCCGAGCACCGCGCCGAGCACCTCGGCGGCTTCGGCGATCACCGATTGCGCTTCGGCGTCGCCGGCTTCGGCCAGCGCCGCGATCTCACGCAGGCTCTGCTGCTGCCCGGTGCGGCGCGCGTACTCAATCTCCATCGCCGTGCCGCTGGCATAAGCCTCGAGATGGTCTGTGCCGCCGCACGGGCATGCCCGCCCCTGCCGAAGCGGCGACAAATGGTGCCCGACGCTGCCGGCAATGCCATAGGCGCCGCGCTCGACCGCCCCGTTCCGCACCAGCGAACCGCCGACCCCGGTGCCGAGCGCCACGATCAGCGCCGAGCGCCTGCCGCCGGCCGCGCCGAGCACGCCTTCGCAGAGCCCCGAGGCCTGCACGTCGTTGAGCACCGTCACCGGCAGGCCGAGTTCTTCCGTCAGCCGCTGCTGCAGTTGCGTGCCGGCCCAGCCGCTCAGATGATCGGTCGCCGAGGTGATCTCGCCATGCTCGCCCACCACGCCGGCTGTACCGACGCCGCAGCGGCTGACCGCTGAGGGCGCACCCGCCAGCACTTCCTTCGCCAGCCTGGCGACGGCAGCGATGATCGCCTCCGCCCCGTCGCGGGCCGGGGTCGCCACCTGCCGGCTGGCGACGATCGTACCAGCGGCGTCCACCAGCCCGACGAGGATCTTGGTGCCGCCGATGTCGACGGCGAGAACCATCTCGCTCACTTCAAGGCACCCGTGGCGATGCCGCCGATGAAGTAGCGCTGGAAAACGAGGAAGATCAGGAAGGCCGGCAGGGTAAACAGCACGCACGAGGCCATCAGCGGTCCCCATTGCACGCCGTGCTCGCCAAGGAACGAGTAGAGCCCGATCGACAGCGTGTAGCTCTCCTCCTCGTTGAGGTAGATCAGCGGGTAGAGGAAATCCGTCCAGGCCCAGACGAACTGGAACACCGCCGAGGTGATCAGCGCCGGCCGGGCGATCGGCAAGACGATCGACCAGTAGATGCGGAATTCCGAGGCGCCATCGACCTTGGCCGCTTCGATCAGCTCGTCCGGCACGCTCAACAGGAACTGCCGGATCAGGAAGATGAAGAACGGCGTACCCAGGAACGCCGGGATCACCAGCGGCAGGATGGTGCCGGTGGCGCCGACCTTGTTCCACATCATGTAGATCGGAATGAGCGTCACCTGCGGCGGCAGCATCATGGTGGCGAGCACCATGATGAAGAGCAGGTTCCGGCCCTTCCAGCGCAGCTTGCTCAGCGAGTAGGCGACCAGCGGCGACACCAGCACCGTGCCGAGCACGCTGAGCCCGGCGATCACCACCGTATTGAGCAGGAACCGGAAGAACGGAATCTGCGTCAGCGCGCCGATGAAATGGTCAAGCGTCCAGGTCCGCGGCAGCAGCTCCGGCGGCGCCATGAAGATCTCGTCCGAGACCTTGAACGCCGTGGTCAGCATGACGATGAACGGGAACACGAACACGAGGGCGAGGAGGATCACCAGCGCGTAGCGATAGATGGTCATCAGCCAGCCGAAACGGCCGCCGACCGGCACGCGCTCGCCCAGTGCGGCGCCCTGATACTCAGCGGTTGTCATAGAACACCCACTTCTTGGCCGACCACAGGATCAGCAGAGTGATGGCCAGCGTCACGAACAGCAGCACCCAGGCCATCGCCGAGGCGTAGCCCATCTTCAAAAAGGTGAAGCCGTTCTGGAACAGGTAGATCGAATAGCTCAGCATCGAGTCGCCCGGTCCGGTCGCAGTCTGCGTCCCGAGCCCCGGATCCTTCGACAACACGAACGGCTGGGTGAACACCTGCAGGAAGGCGATGATCAAGACGATCACCTGGAACAGCGTCACCGGCGAGATCATCGGCCAGGTGATGTGCCAGAACCGCCGCAGCGGCCCGGCGCCATCGAGCTCGGCCGCCTCGTAGAGCTCCTGCGGCACGTTCTTCAATGCGGCGAGGTAGATCAGCATGGTGCCACCCACCGTCCACAGCATCAGCACGATCACCGAAATGCCGCCCCAGCTGGCATCGAGCAGCCAGTTGGGCTGCGGGATACGGAACCAGCGCAGAATCTCGTTGACGAAGCCGTATTGGGCGTTGAGCAGCCAGCGCCACAAAAAGCCTGCGGCCACTGCCGGCACGATCGAGGGCAGGTAGACCAGGGCACGCCACAGCGGCTGGCCCTTCAGCTTCTGGTTGAGAATGTGGGCGCCAGCGATCGAGATCGCGATGTCCACCGGCACGCCGACAAAGGTGAAGAAGAGCGTGTTGTAGAGGCTCTTCCAGAACTTGGCGTCCGAGATCATCCGTTCGTAGTTCGCCAGCCCAACCCATTTGGGCGCCTTGAACAGACTGAAATCGGTGAGGCTGTAATAGCCCGAGGCGAGGATCGGCCACAGGTAGAGCACCAGGAAGCCGATGATGAACGGCGAGGCGAAGGCCAGGCCCTTGAGAAGGGCCCGGCCGGTCGGTTCGCTCGGTCTGGGACGCGCGCTCTGCAACAGCTTACTGCGAGTACGAGCCAGTACGGTCGGCAACGGCCTGCAGTGCCGCTTCCGGAGTCTGGGCGCCCTGCAGCACCGAGTCGAATGCGGACGCGAGGTCGGCATTGTATTCGGCCATGTACAGCGCCGGCGGCAGGCCGTGCGTGTTCGGGTTCTTCAGCGCGTCGAGCCACACCTTGAAGTTCGGGATATCGTCGTAGGTGGCGCTGTCGACCAGCGACAGGCGGCCCGGGAGGTTTGCCAGCACGTGGCTGAACTTTTCCATCGCCGGCGGGCTGATCAGGTATTTGACGAACTCCGCCGCCGCTTCCTTGTTCCCGGTATTGGTCGGAATGAAGATCGTCGACACGTCCGCCCAGGTCGAGCCGTTCAGTTCCGGGGTCTTGCCCGGCACCTGCACCACGCCCCAGTCCATCCCGGCTTCGGTATTGAACTTGGCGCGCCACTCACCCTCGAACACCATGGCAATCTTGCCCTGCTTGAACGAGTCCTGGTCCGACATGTAGGGGCCGAAGCCAGCGACGAACTTGTTGTAGGCCGCGGGGGTCACCGGCGCCACCACGTTGTCGAAGTAGAACTTCACGCCTTCAACGAACCCCGGATCGGTGGGGGTCGGCTTGCCGTCGCGGTTCCAGTCGCCACCATGTGCATAGCCCAGCGTCTTCAAACCAGCCGAGATGTCGGTGAGCCCGAGGCCGAGCTGGGTGACGTTGCCCTCGGCATCCACCTTGGTCAGCTTCTTGATGGCGTCGGCCAGTTCGGCCATCGAGGTCGGCGGGGTGACGCCGGCTTCGTCGAGCAGCTTCTTGTTGTAGACCAGCTGGAAATTATGGGTCGCGATCGGCACCGAGTAGAGCGTCCCGTCGACCACGAGCTGCTTCATGATGCTCTCGGGGAAATCCGAGGTATCAAGGCCGAATTCATCGAGCGGCAGCAGGATGCCCTGGTTCGCCCACGACGCAATGTTGGAGGCGAAGTTGTCCGAGACGTCGAAGGCGCCCTTGGCGCTCGACATCGAAGCCAGCTGCTTGGTCATGTCGGGGCTCGACACGCCCTTGACCACGATCTTGTCCTGGCTGGCGTTGAAATCGGTGATGATCTGCTCGAGCGCCGCGCCCTCGGCGCCGCCCCACAGATACGAGAAGGTGATCTCGGTCTTGTCCTGTGCCTGGGCGCCCAGCGCCCCACCCAGTAGCATGACCGCGCCCAGCGCGGTCGACATCGCGGCATGCGCCGCACGAGCTTGAGCTTTCCGCTCCATCCTGAATTCTCCCTTGGCTACATGCCGTCAAATGGTGTAGCCCAATTTTTCGAGGCCCGTCAACATGGCGTCACATTCGCGCTGAAATGAGCAGATATCCGTCCAATTGGAGTATACCACTCACTTGCCGGACGAGGAGAAGCTGTGCTTTGATGCGCGCCAGAGCGAGGTCAGGAAAGGCTGCAGGCCTTTCCGGTTCGACCTCGCGACAAAACAAGGACGTGGAGCAGGAGTGCGATTGAACGAAACGCAATCCTGCTCCGGTGGAGGAGTTCCGATTCATGGCTGAGACCGCTGGAAACGGTCGCGCGGGCACCAAGGGCGCTCAGTTGCGCAGCTATCTGCTCGGCCTCATCGAGGGCGAGCTGAAGCCGCATGAGAAGCTCCCCACCGAGCGCGACCTCGCCGAAACCTTCGGCGTCACCCGCCTGACAGTGCGGCGCGCTCTCGACCAGTTGGGCTACGAGGGCCGCGTCTACCGCACGCAGGGCGCCGGCACCTTCGTTTCCGAGCCGCGCATCGCCAAATCGGTGGAGCTGACCTCGTTCACCCAGGACATGCGCTCGCGCGGGCTGGTGCCCGGTTCGCTCGATACGGTGGTCGAGGAAATCCCCGCCGGCGCCGAGATCGGTGCCCGCCTGGCGCTCAGCCCGCGCGACCTCGTCGCCCATATCTCGCGCGTCCGCACCGCCGATGGCGAGCCGATGTGCATCGAGAACACCTATGTACCGGCAAAGCTGGCGCCCGGCCTCGCGGCGCGCGGCATCGATGGCTCGCTCTACCAGATGCTCACCGAGACCTATCACCTG
>JAEUMC010000251.1 GCA_016793415.1 Devosia sp.
GCCGGGTCGACGGCGATGGGCGTCAGCACCGGGAAGATTTCTTCACGGAACAGCTTCTGCAGGTAGCGCACCTGTTCCGGCGTGAGGTCGTCGGCCTCGTGGATCACCACGTCCTTGGCGAACAGCTCCTCGCGCAGCTGCTGCCAGTGGTCCTGCTGCTCGAGATGCAGGTGCTGGGCCAGCGTCGCGATTTCTTCGAGCTGCTCGGCCGGCGACAGCCCATCGGCGCTCTGCTTGGTGAGACCGGCGCGCAGTTGCCCCTTCAGCCCGGCGACGCGCACCATGAAGAACTCGTCGAGATTATTGGCCGAGATCGAAACGAACCGCAGCCGCTCGAGCAGCGGGTGATTGACGTTCCCCGCCTCCTCCAGCACGCGCATGTTGAACTGCAGCCAGCTGACTTCGCGGTTGACGAAGCGGGCCGGGCTCTGCCGCAGCTCGACGACGTCGGGGGCCTCCTCCTGCGGCTGTTCGGCGATTTCGCTCATCTCATTCATCGTCGTCGGCTCCGAGATCGAGGGCCAGCTGTCGGTCATCACGCGCTGCGCTCCGCTGCCTGAGCGCTTCGCCGGCAATGGCGCGAGTAATGGCGGTGCCACGCTCAAGCGCCATGCGGTCCATCATTGACGCAAGGGCAACCGCCTCTTCGGACGATCGTTCCATACGTGCCACCAGGTAGGCGATGATCCTTGGTTCAACAGCCACCTGACGATCGTCGAACCGCTTCACGAACATCTGTGACAATTGAATATCGTCGCTCAGTGACACGGTGAAATGCGCCGCGAGTCGAGCCCGCGATTTCAGATCATCGGTTGCGAACGGCCAGTTTGCAACGGGCTCCCGTGCCGTCAGCAGCAGCGGACGGCGGTCGCGCATCGACTGGTTGAGCAGGTGAAACAGTTCGGCCTCGGCATAGCCTGCCCGCTCGGCATCCTCGACCACCAGCGGCTGCGTGCCGCCATCGCGCGACAGCGCCTCGGCCGTCTCGGGGGTCGCATGCCTGGCCCCTGCCCGCTCCGCCCAGATGCGCGCCAGGTGCGACTTGCCCGAGCTGGTCGCCCCTTCGATCAGCGTCAGCGGACCCGGCCAGTGCGGAAAGGCGAGGACATGCGCGTGGGCCAGGCGGTTGCCTTCGCCGACGATGAAATCGTCCTCGGCGTGCGAGGCCTCGTGCCCGAGGTCCAGCGCCAGCTGTCCGCCGCCGAGCTGCAGGCCGGTCATTTCCCCGCCGCAGCGCGCGGCTTGCGCGCGGGCTTGCCGACGGCAGGCTCCGGAGCCGGCGTCGCTGGCGGCAGCTCCTCGGCACCCAGGTAGAGGCTCGACTGCTGGTACTTGGTCAGCGCGAAGCGGGTCAGCACGCCGGAAATTGCGGCCAACGGCACCGCCAGCAGCAGCCCGACGAAGCCGAACAGCAGCGCGAAGGCGAACAAGGCGAACATCAGCCAGACCGGGTTGATGTTGATGCTCTGCCCGACCAGCTTGGGATAGAGGATGTTGCCCTCGAGGAACTGGCCGACGATGTAAATCATCAGCACGATCAGCACGAACACCCACTGATCGGGCCAGAACTGCACCAGCGCCACGGTCATCGACAGTGCAAAGCCGACGAGGAAGCCGACATAGGGCACGAAGCTGAGCAGCCCGCCGATCAGGCCGATGGCGAGCCCGTAGTTGAGCCCGGCCAGAGTCAGCGCGGTGCAGTAGTAGACGCACAGCACCAGGATCACCGAACCCTGCCCGCGGATCACGCCGGCCATGGCGCCGTCGATATCGCCGAGCACGCCGCGAATTTCGCTGCGATAGCGCCGCGGCAGCAGGTCGTCGACTTTCTTGACCATGCCTTCCCAGTCGACCAGCAGGTAGAACGCCACCACCGGGGTAATGAACAGCACGGCAATGGTATTGATGACCGTCAGCCCGCTCTGCGCCAGCGTGGCGGTAACGATGCCGGCGACCTCGACGCCACGGCCGATCAGGTCGGTGAGGCTGCCTTCGAGCTGCGC
>JAEUMC010000253.1 GCA_016793415.1 Devosia sp.
TGCCCCCTCGATCGGCAGCAGCGGCGGCGAAGCTCCGGTCTCGGGCCTGTTCATTCCCGGCGCCATCATGCTGGGCATCTGCATTGTCGCGCTCGCCAGCAATATCCTCGAAGGCGCGACGGCCGATTGGTCGGCGGTCTATCTGCGGCAGGTACTGGGCGCCGATCCGGGAGCCGCCGGGCTCGGCTATGCCGCCTACTCGATGCTGATGGCGGCGGGCCGGTTCAACGGCGACTGGGTTCGCAGCCGCTGGGGCGCCGTGGCCGTGGCACGTGGTTGCTATGCCTTGGCACTAGCCGGCCTGTTGCTGGTGGTGTTCGCTCCGGACTATCCTTGGGCGCTGGCCGGCTTTGCGCTGGCCGGCTTTGGCGGTTCGGTTGGCGTGCCGTTGGCGGTGAGCGCCGCGGCTTCAGCGCCAGGCCACACGCCCGCTGCCAACGTGGCATTGGTTTCGCTGGTGTCGCTGGTCGGCTTCCTCCTGACCCCGCCGATCATCGGTTCTCTGGCGGAGCTGTTCGGGTTGCGCTTTGCGCTGGGCACCCTGCTGTTGCCGGTTTTCGTGGTCGCAATCGCCGTTGCGTTCACGCTGACGCGGCGACGGGTACAGCCGGCAGCGTCACCCGCCTGACGCCATTGGCACCTGTCGAGAAGCCCGCTACAACGCCGACCGCAATCGATTTCATTTCGGTTGCGACGTTGCAATACTAGGCGGCCACTGCCGCCCTCGAGGAGAGCTCCCCATGGCGAAGACCAAAACCGCGGCGGTGTCCGCCAAGTCCTCGGCCGCGCCGGCCAAGTCCGGCTACAGCGAACTCGATCTCGCCGGGCAGTTCCAGCTGAGCTCGCCAAAAGCCAAGATCAAGGCGCCGATCACTCTGCCGGGCGACGTGCATACGGCGCTGCTCGACGCCAAGGAGATCCCCGACCCGTATTTCGGCCAGAACGAAGTCGACGTGATGTGGGTCAACAAGACCCCGTGGACGGTGGAGCGGAAGTTCGAGGCGGGTGCCGCCGATATCGATGGCTACCTGACGCTGACGCTCGAGAACGTCGACACCATCGCCACCGTGATCCTCAACGGCGAGGCGATCGCCGAGACGCAGAACCAGTTCATCCGCTACGACATCGACGTTACCGGCAAGATCAAGCTCGGGGTGAATACGCTTCGCATCGAGTTTGCAGTGACCCGCGACGTGGCCAAGGCTCGTGCCGACGCCCACCCGTTCCCGATCCCGTTCACCTACAACTACCTGTCGAACGGCCTGGAAGGCGTGCACATGAATTTCGTGCGCAAGGCCGCCTGCCACGCCGGCTGGGACTGGGGCATCTGCCTGATGCCGACGGGCGTCTATGGCCGCATGGTGATCCGCCGCTCGAAGCTGGCCCGACAGGAGAGCGTCACCGTCGAGCAGGCGCATGGCAAGAAATCCGTCGAACTGTCGATCACGACTCGGGTTTTCGCTTTCGCCGAAGGCTCGGTCGAACTGATGCACGAGATCGACGGGCAGAAGCTCGCCGACAAGGTGGTGGTGCGCCCGGGCGAAAACGTCTTCACCCACAACCTCACCGTCAGGAACCCGAAGCTGTGGTGGCCGAACGGGCAGGGCGAGCAGCCGCTCTACGAGCTCTGGACCACGCTCGACGGCGAGGTGACGAAGCGCAAACTGGGTCTGCGCAAGCTCGAATGGCTGGTCGAAAAAGACGAGATCGACCACAGCTTCAAGGTGCGGATCAACGGCCGCGATATCTCGATGTTCGGCGCCAACTGGATCCCGGCCGACGCCATCCCCTCGCGCATCACTCCCGACACCGTTCGCGACCTGCTCGAGAGCGCCAAGGCGGTGAACATGAACATGCTGCGCATCTGGGGCGGCGGGCAGTACGAGCCCGACTATTTCTACGAGATGTGCGACGAGCTCGGCATCCTGATCTGGCACGACTTCATGTTCGCCTGCATGAGCTATCCGTCGGACCGGGCCTTCCTCGCCGATGTGCGCACCGAGATCACCCAGCAGATCCGCCGCCTCAGCCACCACGCTTCGATTGCGCTGTGGTGCGGCGACAACGAGGTGATCGGCTCGCTCCACTGGTACCCCGAGACCAAGGCGGCGCCGGAGCGCTATGTCGCCAACTACGACCGGCTGAACTCGATGCTCGGCTACATCGTCGAGGACGAGGACCCGACCCGCCGCTTCTGGCCGTCCTCGCCGTCGCTCGGCTACATGGACTATTCCGATGGCTGGCTGATGGATACGCGCGGCGACACCCACTATTGGAGCGTCTGGCACTCGGCCAAGGATTTCTCCGCCTATCGCGAGGTGAACCCGCGTTTCGCTTCCGAGTTCGGCTTCCAGAGCTTTACCTCGATGAACGTCATCGAGAGCTTCACCACTCCGGCCGATCGCAATCCGACCTCACCGGTGATGGAGGCGCATCAGCGCAATACCGGCGGCAACTCGCGCATCCTCGAAACCATGACGCGCTATTTCCGCTTCCCGTCGGGCTTCGAGAACATGGTGTTCCTGAGCCAGATCCAGCAGGGGCTCGCCATCAAGACCGCCATCGAATACTGGCGCTCGACCAAGCCGCGCTGCATGGGCACGCTCTACTGGCAGATCAACGACACCTATCCGGTGGCGAGCTGGGCGAGCCTCGACTACGGCGGGCAGTGGAAGCTGCTGCACTACATGGCGAAGCGCTTCTTCCTGCCCATCAGCGTC
>JAEUMC010000294.1 GCA_016793415.1 Devosia sp.
GGCCGGTCTGCAGCTCGTAGCTGACCTTCTGACCCTCGTTGAGGGTCGAGAGGCCGGAGCGCTCGACAGCCGAGATGTGCACGAATGCGTCCTTCGAACCGTCGTTCGGCTGAATGAAGCCGAAGCCCTTGGTGGTGTTGAAGAACTTGACGGTGCCTTCGATCATGATGGCCCCCTTTCTATTGTCGTGCGCGGGACCTTCCCGCTTGCACGCGTTCCTCGTTCGGCGACATGCCGCCCGGGTCTAAACGTTCACAATATCAAGAGGTAGCCAATTGGACCGCAGGCGGTCCGAGCTGGTAGCGCTGGATGGAAGCGAAACGTGCCCGGCTATATCTGCCACCAATGCGCCTTATTCAAGGCCTGCCACGACGATTGTCGGCGGGAGTGGCGCGAACTAGACTTTGCGGATGGATCAGCTCTGCGCCCTGGTCGCGGCCATCGCCTTTGGTCTCTGCTCGCCGGAAACCGCGACGCCCTACTTCGTCGACGTCTCCGCCGAGGCCTTGCCAGGCAAATCCGGTTCGCCCAACGCCATGGCAGCCAGCGCGGCCGATCTCGACGCCGATGGCGATCTCGACCTCGCGATTGCCATCGAGTACGGCCCGAACCGGGTGCTGCTCAATGACGGCGCGGGACGGTTTCGGGAAGCACAGCTCAAGGGGCCGAGCGGCGACCACGAGGACGTCGCCGTGGCCGACTATGACCGTGATGGCGATCTCGACCTGGTGTTCATCGGCGAGGACGACCAGGTGCTGGGCTACCACCTCAACGACGGCAAGGCCGGTTTCAGCGATGTCTCGGACCGCCTGCCCGACCGCGCCACCTCCAATACGGTGGTCGCGGTCGATGTTGACGGAGACGGCGATGCCGACCTCGTCACCGCCAATGCCGGCCCGGACTTCGTCTGGATCAATGATGGCTCCGGTGGTTTCACCGACGAAAGCGCCGCCCGCCTGCCCCAGCGTGACGACGTCAGCCAGGACATTGCCGTCGGTGACGTCGATGGCGATGGCGACCCCGACCTGGTGTTCGGCAACGAGGAGCAGAACCGGCTCTATCGCAACGACGGCGCGGGGCACTTTGCCGACGCCCCGCTGCCTGAACGTGCAACGCCGGAGGAAACGCGGGATGTCGACCTCGCCGACGTGGATGGCGACGGGGACCTCGACCTCTACTTCGCCAATGTCCGGATCTTCGCGGCCGACCGCGACCAGCAGGACCGGCTGCTGCGCAACGACGGGCATGGCAGCTTCACCGATGTGACCGCGACGCAGCTCGAACCCGATGACGAGCTCACCACATCGGTCGCCTTCATCGACTATGACCGCGATGGGGATCTCGACCTGATCCGCGGCCGCATGGGCGACCTGAGGGCAAAGCGCTCGAACTTTCCGCTTCTGGCTTTCACCAATGATGGCGCTGGCCGTTTCACGGCAGCGCCCGGCATCATGCCGCCGATCGCCGGCGCCAATGCCTTCGACATCGAGATTGCCGACTTTACTGGCGACGGCCGGCTCGACCTGTTCGTCGCCAGCCGGGGCGGACCGGACCGGCTGCTGATCGGGCTCAAATGAAAGCGGCCCGACGGTTTCCCGTCGGGCCGCTGATTGCTTCGCTTGCCGCGGGTCAGCCGTTGGGCGAGCACGGAGCGAGGTAACGACGACCGTTGCGATCTTCCCAGACGCACTTGGTCGGGTCGTCGCGATAGCGGCCGATGAGCTCGCCGGCCACGGCACCACTGATGCCGCCGACCGTTGCACCAACCAGAGCACCGCCGACGGTACCCGTGGTCACGCCGCCGATGACCGCACCGGCAATCGCACCGGTACTGGCGGTCTTCTCGGTGGTCGAGCACGCCGCGAGCGTCAACGCCCCGGCCAGAACCACGGCGATGGATAGAACTTTACGCATGAATACCCTCCGGGAGGTTTGTTAAGACGCGAGCCCACGACGACAATGCATGAGATTGTGATCGGTTCCGGGCGAACTTGAGACAAATCGTCGGCTGAGGTAAGGGTCCCACGCGATTGGGATTACCATTATGAGTGAGCCGACAACGGTGCCGGTATCCGGCACCGATGCTTCCACGTCTGCCAGAGGTTGGGCAACAGAGCTTCGCGCAAGCTTTGCGCTCGCCTGGCCGTTGATTGTAGCGCAGCTGGCGCAGAACCTGCTGTTCACCACCGATGTGGTGCTGATGGGCTGGCTCGGCCCCAAATATCTCGCCGCCGGCACCCTGGCCGGCGCCTTCCTGGTGCCGTTCCAGCTGACCGGTATCGGCATCGTCGGCGCG
>JAEUMC010000348.1 GCA_016793415.1 Devosia sp.
CTTGAGCGACACGCTTGCCATGACTGCTACTCCGCTGCGTCTCTGATCGGGGTCACCGTGAGCAGGCCATCGGGCCCGACGGCAACCGGATCGGGGTCGGTGATGTAACCGGCGAAGTGCGCCTTGCCGGTATCGGCGAAACCGAGGATGCGCAGCCCGTCACTGGTCTCGACGATCCGCGCCGCGTAGCGCTGGCACGGCTCGGCGCCGTCGAGGACCGGGCCGGGCGCGATCTGCCAGGGGCCGCGCGGATCGTCGGCACCGAGGTAGTGCGTGCCGGTGACCGGATTCTGCGGGTTGAAGCGCCTGTAGGCCTCGGACCAGTGCTGACCGGACGTGCAGAACAGGCAATACCACTTGCCCTGGTGCTCGAAGACCTGCGGCACTTCGAGCTGGCCGAAGCCTCCGGAGAACACCGGCGGCTGCAGCGTCCACGTCATCAGATCCGGCGAAGTGGCGAAACCGATGGCGCCGCCGCCATTGGGCTCGGCAACGCCGGGGACGCGACCGGTGAAGTACATCAGCCAGCCCTTGCCGCCGGGGTCGCGCATCACCCAGGGGTCGCGCATGGCGCGATCATGCCAGTGGCCGATGGCGTGCTCGACCTCATATCGGGCCGCAGCTGGGCCTTCGAGATCGAGGCAGAGCCCGTTGCCGACACGCTGCCAGTTGTGCAGGTCGGTCGAGGTGGCGTGGCCGATGCGCTGGTAGAGCCCCTGCTCCGCCCGCGTCGTGCCGGTATAGAACAAATGCCAGAGCGCGTCGTCGCCGCGGATCACCGAGCCGGTCCAGGTGGTGTAGTCGTCCCAGGCCGGGCCGGCACTGGGCGCGAACGTGGTGCCCAGGTGCTGCCAGTCGATCAGGTTCTCGGACACCGCATGGCCCTGCGTGACGTTGAAATGGCGGAGGTCGGGGTCGCCGAGGCTCTTGTCGGCCTGCAGGAAAAACCCGTGCCAGCGCTGGCCGTCATTGACGTACCAGCTGTCCCAGATCCACTTCTTTTCGAGGGCAATGACCATGAGTAACTCCGTCAGCCTTTGACGCCGGTCGAGGCGATCGAGGCAATGAATGCGCGTTGCAGGAACAGGTAGAAGGCGAGCACCGGCACGGTGATCAGCGACAGGTACGCCATGATCTCGCCCCAGGCCCGGTTGAGCTGGAAGAAGTATTGCAGGCCCACCATCACCGGGCGGTAGCCTTCCTGCTGCACCACCATCAGCGGCCACAGGTACTGGTTGTACATGACGAGGAATTTGAGGATCGCCGCCGTCGCCAGCACCGGACCGGAAAGCGGCATCACCACCTTGCGGTAGACCTGCCCCCAGGTGGCGCCCTCGACGCGTGCCGCCTCGATCAGCTCGCCCGGCAGATCCTTGAAATACTGCACGAACAGGAAAATCGTCAGCCCGTCGGCGATGAACGGCACGATCTGCACCTGGTAGGAGTTGAGCCAGCCGAAGCTCAACCCGTCGAGCCCCAGCCAGGGGAGTTTCGAGGCGATCAGCAGCAGCGGGATGGCGATGGTCTCGAACGGCACGATCAGCGTCGCAAGGATCGCCGTCAGCACCAGCTCACGGCCGCGCCAATCGACGAAGACGAAGGCAAACGCTGCGGCCGAGCAGATCAGCAGCGACAGGATCACCGTGACGCCGGTGACCAGAACCGAGTTGAAGATGAACAGCCCGACCGGCGCGCGCTTGAAGGCATCGGCATAGTTGTCGAGCGAAATATCGCCCACCGGCAGGAAGGCCGCAAAGCTGCCGGTATCGTTCAGCAGCTGCTGGTCGGGCTTGAAGCTCGACATCACCATGAAGATCAGCGGGAAGATGAAGATCACCGCGATCAGGATCAGCACGGCATAGCGTACCGCGAGGCGCAGGCCGCGGTTATCGGAGGCAATCGTCGCCATCACTGCTTCTCCCGGGTGAGGTAGCGCTGGATCAGCGAGATCGAGAACACGATGACGAACAGGATCACCGAGATGGTCGAGCCGCCGGAAATGTCCTGCTTGCCGTAGCCGCGCTCGACCGCCTGGAAGACGATGGTCTGGGTCGAGTCCAGCGGGCCGCCGCCGGTCATCACGTCGATCTGGCTGAACAGCGCAAAGGCCTGCATGGTGATGACGATGAGGATCAGCACGGCGGTGTTCCGGAGGCCCGGCCAGGTGACGTAGCGGAACACCTGCCACTTGCTCGAGCCCTCGATGGCCGCTGCCTCGTAAAGCGTCGGGCTGATGGTCTGCAGGCCCGAGAGCCAGATCACCATGTGAAAGCCCACCGCCTGCCAGATCGACATGGCGATGATGGCGCCAAGCGCGGTGGAGGGGTCGCCGAGCCAGTCGACCCGAGGCAAGGTGCCGAAACTCAGCGCCGCCAGCAGGTTGTTCAACAGCCCGCTGGAGCCGTCATAGATGAAGCGCCAGAGCAGCGACACCACGACGATCGAGACCACCACCGGCATGAAATAGATGGCGCGGAACAGGTTGATGCCCTTGAGCCGCTGGTTGATCAGCAGCGCCAGCACCAGCGCCAGCCCGGCCTGCACCGGAGCGACGACGATGACGAAGATGAAGGTATTGACGATCGCCTTCATGAAGACGACGTCGCGGGCCAGCACATAGGTGGGATTGTCACCCAACTGGAAGCTGAACCACTCGCGCATGCCGGCGAACTGCGGGAAGTCGGGATTGTTTCGGGTGACGCTGCGGAGCGT
>JAEUMC010000361.1 GCA_016793415.1 Devosia sp.
TCCTCGCGGTCGATCGCCATCGACAGCGCCTTGCGGACGCGGACGTCGTCGAGCGGCTTCTGGTGCGGGTTGAAGAAGGCGTAGGTGGTGCCGAGCGCCGGCACGACCAGGAAGCCGTTATTCTCCTCGGAAGCGAGACGCGGAATTTCCGGGGCGGGCACGGCTTCGACGCCATCGACATCGCCGGCCTCATAGGCGGCGAGCGCCGTCGCCGGATCGGGGATCAGCCGGAAAGTCAGCTTGTCGAGGCTGACATTGGCGGCATTGTAGTATTCGGGGTTCTTCTCGAGGACGATCGACTCGCCGAAGTTCATCGCGGTGACGCGGAACGGGCCGGTGCCGATATAGGTGTCGGGCTTACGGGTCCAGCCCTCCGGATCGGCCGCAACGATATCCTCGCGCACCGGGTAAAAGGTGGAAAAGCCGAGCAACTGCAGCATGTAAGGCACGCGCTGTTTCAGGGTGAAGCTCAGCGTGTGGTCGTCGGTGGCCGAGATCGCCACGTTGTCCTTGCTCTGGTCGGCGTAGAACTCTTCGGCGCCGGCGATGCCATAGAGCATCTGGCTGTTCTTGGCGCCCGAGGCCGGGGTCAGGACGCGCTTCCAGGCATAGACGAAGTCGCCTGCGGTGACCGGCTTGCCATCCGACCATTTGGCATCGGCGCGCAGCTTGAAGGTGTAGGTGAGGCCATCCTCGCTGATGGTCCAGCTCTCGGCCAAAGCCGGCACCACGGCGCCATCGGAGGCATACTTCACCAGGCCCTCGAAGGCGTTGCCGATGATCGGCGTGGCAAAAGTCTCGGCGGTGGTGCCGGGATCGTAGGCGGCAGATTCATTATTGACCACATAGGTCAGCTCGCCGGCCGCCCAGACCGGGCCGACCGAGGCCATGAGAGCCGCGGCACAGAGCGGCAGCAATCGCTTCAGCATAAGTTTCTCTCCTGTTTGCGGGCCGTTGGTCGGCCCTGTTGAAAGTCGAAAACTCGAGTCAGGCGGCGAGCGCCTCGCCGGCCATGACCTTTTCTGCATAGTGACAGGCGGCCAGATGGCCGCCGCCGACATCGCTGAGCGGCGGCTCGACCCGGGCGCAGAGCTCGGTGGCGAACGGGCAGCGGGTGCGGAAGCGGCAGCCCGAGGGGATATCGATCGGGCTCGGGATCTCGCCGCGCATCGGCGCCACGTCGCGGCGCGCTTCGGGATCGGCCACCGGAATCGAAGCCAGCAGTGCCTGCGTATAGGGGTGGGCCGGGGCGCGGTAGAGCGTGTCGTTCGAAGCGAGCTCGACGATCTTGCCCAGGTACATCACCCCGATGCGGTCGGAGATGTGGCGCACCATCGACAGATCATGGGTGATGAACAGGTAGGTGAGCCCGAGTTCCGCCTGCAGGTCCTCGAGCATGTTGACGACCTGGGCCTGGATCGACACGTCGAGCGCCGAGATCGGTTCGTCGCAGATCACCAGTTCGGGGTTCAGCGCGATGGCGCGGGCGATACCGATGCGCTGGCGCTGGCCGCCGGAGAATTCGTGCGGGAAGCGATGCGCGTGGTCGGCATTGAGCCCGA
>JAEUMC010000389.1 GCA_016793415.1 Devosia sp.
CGGCCGGTCCACCAGAAGACGAAGAACACGATGGCGCAGAACAGCAGCGTAATCAGCGCCAGCGCCGCGCCCATCGAGGTGGCGTAGCCGAACTTGCCCTTCTTGAAGGCGGTATTGAGCAGGTGCTGCGAGATCACCACGGTCGAGTTGGCGGGACCGCCCGAGGGGTTCAGCGCCTGCATGTAGACGAAGGCGTCGAGCGCCAGGATGCCGAGATAGACGTAAGCGGTGCGGATATTGTCGCGGATCATCGGCACGGTGATCGAGATCGCCGTGCGGAAGCGGCCGGCGCCATCGACGCGCGCTGCCTCATAGACCTCGGACGGGATGCCTTTGATCGCCGCGATGAACAGCACCATGTAGAAGCCGACCATCGACCAGGCGATGACGAAGATCGAGGCGCCCATGGCGGTGCGCTCGTCGCCCAGCCAGGCGAACGACTTGAAGAAACCGAACCCCATCGCCGTGAGAATGCCGTTCAGCAACCCGCTCGAGGGGTCGTACATCTGCGCCCACAGGATGCCGATGACGATGGCGGGCACGGTATAGGGGAAGAATGAGATGACGCGGTAGATGCCGGAGTGCTTGAGCCCCCGGATCTCGCCCTGCGTCGAGCCGCCGATCGTCACCAGGGTCGCCAGCGTCAGCGACAGGATGATGACCAGCGGCGGCAGGACCACGACCAGCACGATGCTGTTATAGACAGCCTTGGTGAAGACCGGGTCCTGCAGCAACGCTGCATAGTTGGCCAGGCCCACGAAGTTCATTTTCTTCGAGAAGCCTGTCCAGTCTGTCATCGAGTAGTAAAAGGCTTGCACGAATGGCGAGATCACGAAGATCACGTAGATCGCCAGTGGGAGCCCGAGGAACACCAGCGCGAAGCTGGTGCTCTCGAAGTTCGGTAATTTCCACCGACGGGCCGTCGTGGCCGGTGCTCTCGCCATCGTGCTGTCCATTACTTCACTTCGACTTTCGTGACCGAGGGATCGTTGTAGACGGCGCTGGTGATCGCCTCGAGCGCGGCGGTGAAGGCCGCCACGTCAAGCTTGCCATCGAGGAAGCTGTTCCAGACGACGAGCTCGTCCTGGTTCGTGCCGTAGAGGTCGAACGAGTTCCAGGTGAAGACGTCGTTGCCGGCGTCCGCGAGGAGCTTGGACTGCGAAACCAGAGCCGTCGAGCCGAAGCCGTCGGCCGGCACGGTGTCCTTGACGATGGTCGGGGCGAGCTTCGTCTTGGCGAAGTTCGTCGCGGCTTCCTTCGAGAGCATCGTGCGGAGCAGTTCCTTGCCGCCGGCAAGGTTCAGCGCGCCTGCCGGGATGATGAACGGTTCGCCCGCAGTGGCGTGCAGAGCCGTCTTCGGCAGCTTGTCGTTGGCGTCGATCGACAGTTCCGGCATGCCGGTCATCTTGAAGTCCGCCTTGGTGGCCGGCTTCATTTCGTTCTCGATCCACGAACCCGACGGGTAGAGCAGGAACGACTGGTCGTTCGACCACTGCGCCTGCGCAGCGGTGAACTGGGTACCAGCGCCACCCGGCTTCATCATGCCGCCCGAGATGATCTCGTAGAGCGCGGTGAAGACGGCCTGGAACGCCGGATGCGACCAGAAGCCCGGGGTGAAGTTGTCGACGGCGAGACGCACCTCGTCGCCGCCCGCCTTGATCGCCGAGGCAACCGCGGTGGTGCGGTAGTAGGTAGCGGCTTCCTTGCCCCAACCGAAGAGGTAGAGGCCCTTCTCCTTGGCAACCTTGCCCAGCTCAATGGCTTCGGCCCAGGTGGTCGGCGGAGTCCAGCCATTGGCCTCGAACAGCGAAGCCGAGTACCAGATGCCGTAAACGGTCATCACGTAGTTCAGCGCGACGAACTTGTCGCCGAAGGTACCCGGCTTCTCGACGCCACCCACCAGGGTGTCGCGGATCTTGGTGCCTTCGAGGCTCGGCGCGTCGAGCACCGCGTTCATGTCCTCGAGCTGGTCGATGATGGCCGAGAAGCCGATGGCCTGAGCGCCGGAGTTGTCGATCAGGTCCGGCGGGTTGCCGCCAAGGAAACGCGGCTGCAGTTCCTGGGCGATCTGGGTCGACGGCGACACCTTCACGGTGACGGTCGGGTGGTTCTTCTGCACGAGGCCGGCGGCAAACTCGACATAGTCGATGCCGTAGCCGCCGTTGAAGATCACCGCGTCAACGGTCGAACCGTCGGCGAGGCCGAACGGATTGGCCGCATCCTGGGCGAGAGCGCTGGTCGAGCCGAGCAGCCCGCCGAGCGGCGCTGCCGCCACCAGGGCCGTCGTGCCGAGCAGGAAGCTGCGGCGGTCGATGGTCTTTTTGAACATTTAGTTCCTTCCCTTCTCCAAGTATTTAGTCGTTAGGCCCCACGCCAAACGCCTCCGTAATCCCTCAGGATTCCCCACGGATGCGCTTGCCGTAAAGATCTTCGAGAGCGCGATTGTGTTCGTCGCCCCCGGGAATATTTGCCGAGATGTAGAGCGGCGGCGTCTTGCCGCGCTTGAGCAGCGCTTCCGCCACACCGATGGTGATGCGCTGAGCAATGAATGCTGCGGTGAGCGAGGAGACTGCGCCAACGCCCATGCCACCCTCCAGTTCAAGCGTACTGTCGCCGAAGGGAGCGAGGTTGTCGATGGCGATATCTGCCACTTCCTTCAATCGCTTGCCGCTCGGATGCTTGGGCGTGACTTTATTGGTGTGGTCGAAGCTGGTCACCGCCACCACCTTGTGGCCGCGCGCCTTGGCCGCCAGCGCCAGCCCGACGATCGAGCCGTTGACGCCCGAATTCGAGGCGATGATGAACACGTCGTTCGGGTCGAGGTCGAACAGCGCGAGCAGCTTGTCCGCCACGTTCGGGTCGCGCTCGAGCGCCGCACCGCCGAGGATCGAGATGTCCTGGCCGCCGCGCAGCACCAGGGCGCGCAGCGGAATGCGGTTTGCGGCGATCAGCCCGCCGGCGCGGCCGGCGATTTCCATGGCGAAGGCTTCCGAGTGGCCGGTGCCGAAGGCCTGCACCACGCCGCCGGCCGCCACCGCGTCGGCCACCAGTGCGATGGTGTCGTCGATCGCCTGGTTCGGGCCCGCGAGCTTGGCAAGTCGGCTCGAAACTTCACTATGAAACTGCGTAGTCAGGTCGGTCATCATCTACTCGGGTTCGGTTAGGTCTGGGCCGTCGCGCGGCGCGCGGCAGTGTTGGGCAGGGCGCCACCCCGCATCGGGCGGCGGCGCGGCGCCACCGCGGCGCCGGAGGCGGCGAGGAAGCGCGTCGTGCGGTCGAAATTCGACTGCGCGATGAGGAGGTAAAGCAGGTCCACCACGAACAGCTGGCAGTGCCGGGCGGAGAGGTCCGCCGGCTGCAGGTAGCCATCGGGCGAGGCGGCGATCAGCACGTCGTCGGCCAACCGCGCCAGCGGCGAATCCGGGTTGCCGGTGATCGCCACGGTATGGGCCCCCGACGCCTTGGCGACGGTCAGCATCTGGATGGTTTCGTCGGTGCGGCCGGTGTTGGAAATGCCGATGGCGACGCAGCGATCATCGAGAATGGCGGCGCTGGTCAGCCCGTTATGCACTTCCGCCCAGGTATGGACGTTGACCCCGATGCGATAGAGCCGCGCCTCGGTTTCGAGCGCGGTGAGCGCGCTGCCGCCGACGCCATAGACATCGAGCTGGCGCGCCTTGACGATCGCCTGCGCCACCCGGATCGCGGTGGGCATATCGAGCAGCCCGGCGGTGGTCTGGAGGCTCAGCACATGGGTGTTGAGCAGCGCGTTGCGGATTTCGTCCGGCGAGTCATCGGGCCCGAACGAGCGGCCGATTTCGCCGATCCACGCCGCCTTGGCGCCGCCCCGGCCGACATCCTCGGCGATGCCGACCCTGAGCTGGGCATAACCGCCATAGCCGATCATCCGGCAGAAACGGGTAACGCTGGCCGCCGAGGTTCCTGCCCGTTCGGCGAGGTCGGTGATCGAGAGGTTCAGCGGCGCCTTGGGATCATCGATCAGGACGGCAGCGATTTTGGCCATCGTAGCCGGCATCTGGGACTGGTAAGTCCTGATCCGGTCGAGCACGCTGAACGTCTTTGCGATGGCGGTCATCTATGTTAGGAGCCCGTACCCTGAAAATCACTCTCAAGAAGGCCGCTGTGCGGATGAAAACAATTCTTATCCAGCAATTTTCACGAAGGCAAGCGGGTCGATAACGCGATGAACAAGGCGTTGCTCGCCATCGATGTGGGCGGGTCCACATCGCGCGCCACCCTGGTCGACCGGAGCGGCCGCTGCCTCGGGCAGGGCCGCAACCGCGGCGGTAATCCCGCCTCCAACACCCCGGAACAGGCGGCTTCCGCCATCATTTCGGCCGTTGAAGCCGCCGTTGCCGAAGCCGGCGCGCCGCTCGACATCGAGCTGGCGCTGATCGCACTGGCCGGTCCCCGTGCCCATGTCGCGCAGGATCGGCTGGAGGCGGCGTTCCGTGAAAATGGCCTCAGCGGACCGCTGGTTTTCGCCGGCGATCTCGAGGCGCTGCTCGCCACGGTCACTGCGGCGCGCGATGGCTATTGCATCGTCGCCGGCACCGGCGCCGGCGCGGTGCGGATCCGCAACGGCACGATCGAAGCGGTGGTCGATGCCGCCGGCTACCTGCTCGGCGATCTCGGCTCGGGCTACTGGCTCGGCCACCATGCGGCGATCGCCGTCACCGCCGATCTCGAAGGCCGCGGCCCGAAAACCGCGCTCACCGGCGCACTGCTCGGCGCTTTCGGCATCGCTTATTCCGACGAGAAGGCCTTTACCGGCCGCCAGCTCTGCCTGCAGCAATTCGTCGATGCCATCTACAAGCTCCGCCCGATCGAACTGGCGCGCTTCGCCCCGCTGGTCATCGCCAACCGCACCGATCCGGTGGCGGCAGGCCTCCTGGCGCAGTCGGAAGCCTACCTGCTCGCCGATTTCAAGATGATCTTCGATCCCGAGATGCCCGGGCCCGTCGCGCTGGGCGGCGGCATCGCCCCGCATCTGCTCACCCTGCCCGCCGCGCTGTCCGAAGTCATCCGCGCCGCCGGCCACACTCCCGACGTCCGCATCGCCGGCGACGGCTCGGTCGGCGCCGTGGTGCTGGCCATGCGCGCCACCGGCATGGCGGTGGACGACACCACGGTCGCGACGGTCGCAGCCTCGATGGCGGAACGCAACGCGAAGCCGGCGGTGTCGGCTTAGCTCACAATGACCATTTTGGGGCGCGGGCCGTGCAACCCGCGTCCCCTCGCCCCTCTGGGGAGAGGGTCAGGGTGAGGGGCGCCAAGCACTCCGACTGAGCAATTTGCCTGCTCTGGTAGCCGAGATTTTCGTGCGCTTGGCGCCCCTCACCCCACGGATGAGGCCTCC
>JAEUMC010000415.1 GCA_016793415.1 Devosia sp.
GTTCCCAGCACCAGCGCGATGGCGGTCGAGATCGCCGCCACCTGCACCGACAGCGTCAGCGCCTGCCAGACGTCGGGCCGGTTCCAGGTCACCTCGAACCATTTCAGCGTCAGCCCCGGCGGCGGCCACTGATAGGTCCGCTCTTCCGAGGAGAAGGCATAGAGAAAGATCAGCGCAATCGGCGCCAGCATGAAGAACAGCCCGCCGGCGGCGGCGAGCTTCAGCCCCCAGGGGGCGCGCGGCGCGTCAGAGCGCATCGAACGCCCCCATGCGCTTGGCCATCCACAGGTAGAGCCCCATGATGACGATCGGCACCACGGTGAAGGCGGCAGCCAGCGGGATGTTCCCGGCAGTACCCTGGTGCGCATAGACCGCCTGGCCGATGAAGAAGGCCGAGGTGCCGATGATCTGCGGGATGATGTAATCGCCCAGCGTCAGCGAAAAGGTGAAGATCGAGCCGGCGACGATCCCCGGCAGCGCCAAGGGGAAGATCACCTTCCAGAACGTCTGCATCGGCGTCGCGCCAAGATCCGAGGACGCATCGAGGAGGTTGGTCGGCACCCGCTCGATCGCCGCCTGGATCGGCAGGATCATGTAGGGCATCCAGACATAGAGGAAGACGAGGAAAGTGCCGGTATAGCTGATCGACAGCGAATTGCCGCCGATCACCGGCAGTGACAGCCAGCCATCCAGCAGCCAGGTCAGGTGCAGTTGCTCGAACACCCAGTTGAGGATGCCCTCCTTGGCGAGGATCAGCTTCCAAGCATAGACCTTGACCAGGTAGCTGGCCCAGAGCGGCAGCATGATGCCAAGATAGAACAGCGCCTTCCATTTGCCCCGCGCATAGCGCGCCGCCATGTAGGCGATGGGAAAGGCGATCAGCGCCGAGGCGACCGTCACCGCGCCCGCCATGATCACCGTGCGCAGGATCACATCGAGGTTCTGCGGCTTTAGGAGCTCCGCATAGGTCTTGAGCGTGAACTCGTAATTGATCAGCCCCGAGAACTCGTCGATCGAGAAGAAGCTCTGCAGCAAGAGCGCGAACAGCGAGCCGACATAGACGATGCCGAGCCACAGCAGCGCCGGCAGCACCAGGAGGAACACGAACAGTTTCGGCTGCCGCCAGAAGCGGTCGCTGAGCGCCCCGAGCCAGCCGCGCCGGTTCGGCAGGATCGCGCCCGAACTGGTCGCGGCGAGCGCGCTCACTCCGCCTCCTCCATCAGGTGCAGCGCTTCGCGCGCAAAGCCGATGGTCACCCGGTCGCCGTCGGCGGGCACGTCGGCGCCCGACGGCACCACCGCATGGAGCAACGTGCCGTTGAGATCGATGCCGAGCCGGGTCGTCGCGCCCAGATAGGACCGCGATACCACTGTGCCGCTGAGCGGAGTATGCCCGCCCGTACCGCGAACCAGGTGGATCGCCTCCGGCCGCAGCGAAGCCCAGCGCCGCTCTCCGGCAATGGTTTCGACGAATTCGGGCGCCAGCACATTGGACGAGCCGACGAAATCGGCAACGAAGCGCGAGTTGGGCCGGGTGTAGATATCCTCGGGCGTCCCCACCTGCACCAGCTTGCCGAAATTGAACACCGCCACCCGGTCGGCCATCGACAGCGCCTCGCCCTGGTCGTGGGTGACGAAGATGAAGGTGATGCCGAGCGTCTTCTGCAGCGCCTTCAGCTCTTCCTGCATCTGCTCGCGCAGCTTGAGGTCGAGCGCCCCGAGCGGCTCGTCGAGCAGCAGCACTTTGGGCTTGTTGACGATGGCGCGGGCCAGCGCCACCCGTTGTCGTTGCCCGCCCGAGAGCTGGCCGGGACGCCGCTCGCCGTAACCGCCGAGCTTGACCAGCTCGAGCGCCGCTTCAGCCTCGCGGGCCCGCGTCGCCCTGTCGACCTTTTTCAGCATCAGCGAGAATTCGACGTTCTCGCGCACGTTCATGTGCGGGAACAGCGCGTAGTCCTGGAACACCGTGTTGACGTTGCGCCGGTAGGGCGGCACGCCCTCCACCGCCTCGCCGAAAATCCGGATCTGCCCCAGCGTCGGCTGCTCGAAGCCGGCAATCAGCCTCAGGCAGGTGGTCTTGCCCGAGCCCGAGGGGCCGAGCATGGCGAAGAACTCCCCTTCCCCAACCTCGAGATCGACCTCGTCGAGGGCTCTCACCGCACCGAAATGGCGGGAAACGGTGTTGAGGGAAACGGCGGATGTCATGCGGTGAGGAGCCTTTGCGTCAACCAGGGGACCGTTGTTGGCAGTCCGCGGGATCGTACCGGAGGATTTGCCAGGGCAAATCCCCGGGTTGTGGCCGGACAATCTGCCGTTGGCAGATCCCCGGGTCCGGACGATTTGCCTTTCGGCAAATCGCCGGGGTCGGAGGATTTGCCGGAGGCAAATCCCCTAGGGGTGTCACCCCCGCAACGGCGGAACCCACTCGCTGTGGACGCGAGGTTGCGCTGGGCTGCGCCGTCGCGGGAGTGACAGTCGCGGGGTGAAGAGACCGGGCAGTGCCCGGACTCCCCGAGCCGGCTAGCGGCCGCCGATAACCCCGACATAGTCGCTGACCCAGCGGTAATACGGCACGCATTCGCCCGCCTCGCACTTGGCGGTCGGGGTCCGCCAGAAGCGGATCTTGTCGAACTCTTCGTAGCCGTTCCCGGCGCAGCCTTCATCGGTGAGGAGTTCGTTGCCCTTGCAGGCGGCCGGCACCGACGGCACCGTGCCGAACCAGGCCGACACGTCGCCCTGCACCTTGGGCGACAGCGAATGCTCCATCCACATATAGGCGCAGTTGGGGTGCGCGCTCTCGGCATGCAGCATCGTGGTATCGGCCCAGCCGGTGATCCCTTCCTCGGGGAAGGTCGAGGCCACCTTCGCGCCTTCCGCCTTCAGCACGTTGACCATGAATGGCCAGGACGAGGAGGCAACGACGCCTTCGTTCTTGAAGTCGTCCATCTGGATGAAGGCGTCGTGCCAGTAGCGGCCGACCAGGGTGCGCTGCACGCGCAGCAGGTCGAGCGCCGCCTTGTACTGGTCCTCGTTCAGCGCGTAGGGGTCGGTGATCCCGAGCTCCGGCTTGTGCTTCATCAGGTAGAGCGCCGCGTCGGCCACGTAGATCGGGCCGTCATAGGCTTGGACGCGCCCCTTGTTGGACTTGCCGTCGGGCAGCGTCTGCTCTTCGAACACCACGTTCCAGCTAGTCGGCGGCTTATCCCCGAACACCTCGGTATTGTACATCAGCACATTGGCGCCCCAGACATAGGGGGTGCCGTAATGGGTGCCGTCGACCGTATGCCAGGCGGCGTTCTGCAGCCGCTCGTCGATCGTCGACCACGACGGGATCAGCGCCGTGTTGATCGGTTGCACGCGCTTGCCGGCGATCAGCCGCAGCGAGGCGTCGCCCGAAGCCGTGACGAGGTCGAAGCCGCCTTCGTTCATCAGCGCCACCATCTCGTCCGAGGTGTTGGCGGTCTTCACAGTCACCTTGCAGCCAGTATCGGCTTCGAACTTGGTGACCCAGTCATAGTTCGGGTCGGTCTCACCGCGCTCGATGTAACCGGCCCAGGCGACGATCGAAACTTCGCCCTCCCCCGCGCCGAGCGACTGCAGCATCTCCTGCGCAGCCACCTGACCGGTGAAGGTCGCAACCATAGTCAAGGCCGTACACGTCTTGAGGATGGATTTCATCGATTTCTCCCTGCTCGGGCAGCGCTCCCAAATGCGCATCATGCCCTTGAATGCGAGCTTATCGAGCGCTGTGCTATGCGCAAATGCATTCGTCCGAGGGGAGTTATCGGATTTTCCGATAGGAGGAGTTGTCCTGGGGTTGAGCCACTGTTCCCCTCGCCCCTGAGGGGAGAGGGTAGTGTAGCTAGGACTGTAGGTCCGTAGCGGAACTGGGTGAGGGGTCCAGCTTCTCAACGAGCGCTCGCTGCACCGCTTCACCCCTCAACCGGCCTTCGGCCACCTTCTCCCCTGAGGGGAGAAGGGACGGGGCTGCCAGCACCGAGACAAAGCTGCGCCCCCTATCGCTCCTGCGCCGCCCTGCCCCTCGGCGCGTGCTGCTGTTGCGCCAATCCGATGAAATCCCGCGCCGCCTGGGTCAGCTGGCTGCCCCGCCGCCACACCATCCCCACCTGCACCACCGGCAGCGCGCCGGAGATGTCGCGGCTTTCGATCCGGTCGCCTTCCAGCGACCACGGCCGGTACACCAGGTCCGGCAGCAGCGCGATGCCGGCGCCGGTGGCGACGAGGCTGCGCACCGCCTCGACCGAGCGGGTGCGGAACGCCACGTTGGGCCGGGCGCTGAACGCGGCCAGCAGTTTGCCGGTATTCTCCTCGGTCTCGTCCACCGTCAGCATGATCAGCGGCTCAGGCACGATATCCGAGACCGAAATGATGTCGGCGCCACCAAGCCGATGCCCGAGCGGCAGCCACAGCCGATAGGGCGAAGTCTCGAAGATTTCGGCCTGCAGCGCCACGCGGTCCCTGAGGTTGGAGATCACCATCACCGCCACATCGAGCTCGCCGCCGATCAACAGGTGCTCGAGATAATCGCCATTATCCTCGATGGCGGTGACATTGACGTGCGGGTAGGCCCGCCGATAGCGGGCGAGCAGATCCGACAGCACATAGCCGGCCACCAGCGAGGTCACGCCGAGTTGCAGGCTGCCGCCGGCAGGCGCTTCCGCTTCGCCGAAACTGCGCCGCGCATCCGAAACGCTGGCGAGAATGCGGGTAGCGTGGCGATAGAACTGATGCCCCTTGTGGGTGATGGTCAGCCCGCGCCGGTGCCGCTCGAACAGCGTCACGCCGAGATCGGACTCGAGCTCCTTGATTGCATCGGTCACTGCCGACTGGCTGATCGACAGCGATTGCGCCGCTCCCGAGACGGTGCCCTCCTCGGCCACCGAGATGAAATATTGCAGCTGCCGCAAGGTGAAAGCCATGCGGGCACTAAAGCATTGGCAGCGGGGCCGCTCAATCGCTATGGGTGAGCAAAGCTCGAGCTTCGGAGGCAAACATGGGCAGCCGCGCCAACACTCTCGCCGCCATCGAGCGCCGCGTCCGCCGCATTGGCCGGCCGTTCGGCGTGAGCCTCTTGATCGCCGAAAAGCGCAACCCCAAGATCGAGGCGCATGGCGGCTACATGCTGCGCGACGACGACACCTTCGAGATCGTCTTCGGCAATGCCGGCTACGATTTCTCCGCCAGCCTCGAGGAAATCGAGGAATTCCTGATGGAATCGCGCACCGCCATGCGCGAGGAGATCAAGGGCAAGAAGAAGCGGTAGGTCCGAGCACATCCCTCGGCTCCCCTCCCCCTTGAGGGGAGGGGTTGGGGGTGGGGGTGGTGAGGGGAACCTCGGTGCTGACTTCACCACCCCCTCCCTCAATCCCTCCCCTCAAGGGGGAGGGAAGCGGAAGCGCCGGCGCTTAGTTGCCCAACACCCCCCTCACCCACTCCCGCACCCCGCGCACCCAACCCGCCGCCGACCGCCACACCGCCGTCGACTTCGCCCACGCAATCGCCCGGTCGCGCAACGCGAACATCCAGCCCAACAGCCGCGCCAGCCACTCGATCCGCATCAGCGGCTGGTACACCGCATGAAAAATCCGCTCGACCACCAGCAGCGACAGCGCATGCGCCAGCAGCAGCCCGATGGTGCCGGTGATGACGTGCCCGGTGCCGGCCCACCAGATGGCGACCACCTTCATCGGTTCGATCACCACGAACGGAACCCCGAGCGCCAACAGCGCTGCATAAGGCGGCAACCGGCCGAGCCAGTCGCCCAACCGCTGGAACAGCCGCAGCGCGCTGAGCCAGGCGATCAGCGGCCGGAACAGTGGAAACAGCAGCTCGTCGAGCAGCGTGTAGATCACCACCGCAACCGTCACCACCGCCCGTGCTGCGGCCCGGATCAGACGCGAAACCGCCCCTTGCTCTGCCATGTTTTCCTCTGCCGCTCACGAAGGCTAGCCGCGCCGATTTTCTCTCGCTATCGTTTCAAGCGGGAAGTTTCTGTGCCTCAGTAGCGAGCGTCCGACCGCATGTCGATCAAAGCCGCGATCTATCACCTGACGCACTATAAGTACGACCGTCCGGTCATCCTGCAGCCCCAGATCATCCGGCTCCAGCCAGCGCCGCAAAGTAAGACCAAGGTGCTGAGCCACTCGCTGCGGGTGTCGCCGCCGAACCACTTCGTCAACGTCCAGCAGGATCCCTACGGCAACTACCTTTCCCGCCACGTCTTCCCCGAGCCGGTGACCGAGCTGAAGGTCGAGGTCGACCTGGTCGCCGACATGACGGTCTACAACCCGTTCGATTTCTTCGTCGAGGAACGAGCGGAGACCTGGCCGTTCGAATACCCCGAAGAACTGCGCGACGATCTCTCCATCTATATGAAGCCGCAGCCGGCGGGCCCGCTGCTCAGCAAATTCCTGCGTGGCGTCGATCGCAGCCCGCAGAACACCGTCAATTTCATCACTGCCCTGAACGCCCGGGTGCAGCGCGACATCGGCTACATCGTCCGGCTCGAAACCGGCGTGCTGGAACCCGAGGAGACGCTGACCCGCGCCCAGGGCTCGTGCCGCGATTCCAGCTGGCTGCTGGTCCAGGCGCTGCGCCATCTCGGCTTTGCCGCTCGCTTCGTCTCCGGCTACCTGATCCAGCTGAAGCCCGACCTGGTGTCGCTCGACGGGCCGGCCGGCACCGACCACGATTTCACCGACCTCCACGCCTGGTGCGAGGTCTACCTGCCCGGCGCCGGCTGGGTCGGACTCGACCCCACTTCGGGCCTCCTCGCCGGCGAGAGCCACGTGCCGCTCGCCGCCACCCCTCCTTATCGCAACGCCGCGCCGATCTCGGGCTTCACCAGCTTCGCCAACGTGGAGTTCGCCTTCGACATGAAGGTCAGCCGCGTCGCCGAGCACCCGCGCATCACCAAACCGTTTTCCGACGCGAGCTGGGATCGGCTGAATGCCCTGGGCAAGAAAGTCGACGAGGAACTGCTGGCCGGCGATGTCCGCCTCACCATGGGGGGCGAACCCACCTTCGTCTCGATCGACGATTTCGAGGCCGGCGAGTGGAACGCCGACGCGGTCGGGCCGACCAAGCGGGCCAAGGCCGACGCGCTGATCCGGCGGCTGCGCGACCGCTTCGCCCCCGGCGGCTTGCTGCATTACGGCCAGGGCAAATGGTACCCGGGCGAGACCCTGCCGCGCTGGACTTTTTCGCTGTATTGGCGCCGCGACAACAAGCCGGTCTGGCGCGACGAAAAGCTGTTTGCGCAT
>JAEUMC010000370.1 GCA_016793415.1 Devosia sp.
CACTATCCTCAACGCCATCATTCGGGACAACAAACCATGGCAAACCGCTTGACCAGCAAGACAGTCGCTCCCCCATCAAGGGGGAGGTGGGCATCGAGTTTGCGGCGTGAGCAGACGATCAGTTCAGCCCAAATGCCTCGGCCAGCAGGCGGAACGAGCGCAGCCGCAACTCGTAGTCGTACATGGTGGTGGTGACCATCACCTCGTCGGCGCCGGACTCCTCGACCTTCTTCTCGATCGCCGCTTTCACCGTCGACGGTGAGCCGACGATCCAGAGCGGGCGCTGGCCTTCGATGATGCGGGTTTCGTGCGGGGTGTACTGGTGTGCCGCCGCTTCCTCGGGGGAAACGAGCTTCCGCACCTGGCCGGAATGGAACAGCGCCCACATCAGCTCCTGCGAGCGGGCGAGGAACTGCGCCTCCTCGTCGGTCGGCGCCACCAGCGCCGAGACGGCGATGATGGCGTGCGGCTTCGGAAACGCCTCGGTAGGAGTGAACGCAGCGCGATAAGCCGCGAAGGCCGGGCCGGCCGGGGTGGCGCTGAAATGGGCGGCGAAGGAATAGCCGACGCCGAGCTGCCCGGCGGCCTGGGCGCTCGCCCCGCTGGACCCGAGCAGATAGACCGGCGGCAGTTCGACCCGCTCGGGCACCACCATCACCTGGTGGAAGGGGTGATCGGGGGCAAAATTGCCCTCCTCGAAGGCCAGCATCTCGGCCAGCTCCTGGGCGAAATACTCGCCGCCGACCGAGCGCAGCGCCGAGAGCGTCCGGCCATCGCTGCCGCCAGCGCGGCCGATGCCGAGATCGATGCGGCCGGGATTGAGACCATTGAGGGTGCGGTAGGTCTCGACGACACGCAGCGGTACATGGTTGGGCAGCATGACGCCGCCCGAGCCGACCCGGATGCGCGAGGTATTGGCGGCGGCGGTGGCGATCAGCACTTCCGGCGACGACGAGGCGATCGAGGGCATGCCGTGATGCTCGGCATACCACAGCCGGGTGAAGCCGAGCGCGTCGCCGAGTTTGGCGAGGGCAATGACGTTACGGAGCGCGTCGGGCGTTGAAGTGCCCTCGGAGACGGGGGCGAGGTCGAGGATCGAAAGCGGGAGTGTGGTCATCGGGCTCAGGTCGGTTGCAAGGGGCCCGGTTTCAACCACGCCCAGGAAATATCCATCGGTATTTTACGATGAAGCTATCCGATCACAAATCGCACGCCAACAAAACTAATTGGCCGCACCGCCCGTAGCTCCTCGCGCGGGTGGCAAGGGCCGCCCTTGGGAGACGATCATGCATAAAACCTTCCGGGCACTCGTTGCGGTGTCCCTCCTGGCGCTCGGCGCCAGCACGCTGCCTAGCCTTGCTGCCACCAAGATGGTCGGCGGTGCGGCGATGTACGACACCAAGAACATCATCGAAAACGCGGTCAACTCCAGGGATCACACGACGCTGGTCGCAGCGGTGAAAGCGGCCGGGTTGGTCGATGCCCTGTCCGGCGCCGGCCCATTCACGGTGTTCGCGCCGGTCAATGCGGCCTTCGCGGCGCTGCCGGCCGGCACCGTCGATACGCTGCTGAAGCCCGAAAACAAGAAGATGCTGGTCAAGATCCTGACCGCCCACGTGGCGGCAGGCGCCTGGTCCTATGAAGATCTCCTCGCCAAGGCGACCGAGGCCGGCGGCAGCTGGGCGTTCAAGACGCTGAGCGGTGATACCCTCACCGCCGTCGCCAAGGGCGGTCGCGTCTATATCGTCGATGAGAGCGGCGGCGTCGCCCGCGTCACCATCACCGACGTCAACCAGTCGAACGGCGTGATCCACGTCGTCAACAAGGTCCTGTTGCCGAAGTAACCGATGCTGTTTTCCGCCCGACTGGGCCCGCCTCGCGCGGGCCCTTTTCATTTCCGTCGCCGGGCGAGCCGCGTTAGCTTCCAGGTAAAGGAGAGCGGCAATGCCCGGAGGGTTTGGCGAGCGTATCGCACCGATCACCGGTTCGGTGATCTTCCTGTTCGTCGCGCCGGGCGTCGTCGCCGGGCTGCTGCCATACTGGATTTCCGGCTGGCAGTTGGGACCGGCGCTCGGTGGCATCGAGCCGCTGCGCTGGATCGGTGTGCTGCTCCTGCTGCTTGGCGGCGTATTATTGGCGGAAACCTTTGCCCGTTTCGCGCTACAAGGCCGTGGCACGCCGGCGCCGGTCTATCCGACGCAGACGCTGGTGGTCACCGGGTCCTATCGGTTCGTGCGCAACCCGATGTATGTGGCGGTGGTGTCGCTGATCCTGGGGCAGGGGTTGCTGTTCGGCAGCCTGCCGGTGCTGGCCTATGGCGCGGTGATCTGGCTCACCGTGCACCTGTTCGTCATCAGCTACGAGGAGCCGACGCTCGAACGCAGCTTCGGCGCGCAGTACGAGCGATACAGGGCCAATGTCCGGCGTTGGATCCCCCGGCTGACGCTGTGGATGCCGGAAGAGCGATCAGGCCCGGCAAACCGGGCCTGATCGCCTAGACTATTCCGCCGCCTCGAGCCCCTTGATCAGCTCGAGCGCCTGGCGCTCGAACAGCCGGCGGTAGATGCCGCCATCGCGCTTGACCAGCTGCTCGTGCGTACCCTCCTCGACCACCTTGCCGCCATCGAACACCAGCAGGCGATCGAGGGCCCGCACCGTCGAGAGCCGGTGGGCAATCACGATGGTGGTACGGCCGACCATCAGCCGTTCCATCGCCTGCTGGATCAACAGCTCGCTCTCGCTGTCGAGGCTGGAGGTCGCCTCGTCGAGGATCAGCACCCGCGCATCCGACAGGAAGGCGCGGGCAATGGCGACGCGCTGGCGCTCGCCGCCAGAGAGCTTGATGCCGCGCTCGCCCACCAGCGTCTCGTAGCCCTTGGGGAGTTTCGAGATGAAGTCGTGGGCGTTGGCGAGCTTTGCCGCCTCCTCGATCTGGGCACGGCTGGCGCCGGGCCTGCCATAGGCGATGTTCTCGGCCAGCGAGCGGTGGAACAGCACCGGCTCCTGCTGCACGATGGCGATCTGCTGGCGGAGCGACGCCTGCTGCACGTCGCGGATGTCGGTGCCGTCGATGACGATACGGCCGCCGCTGACATCGTGCAGGCGCTGGATCAGCTTGACGAAGGTGGTCTTGCCCGAGCCGGAATGGCCGACGAGGCCTACCTTCTCGCCCGGAGCAATATGCACGTCGAGCTGGCGGTAGAGCGGCTTCAGATGCACGCCATAGTGGAAGTCGACATGCTCGAAGTCGATGGCGCCGGCCTTGACCTGCATCGGCTTGGCGCCGGGCTTGTCCTCGATGCCGAGCTTCTGGTCGTCGAGCGCCACCAGCTCCTCCATGTCGTTGACCGCACGCTGCAGGTTGCGGACGTGCTGGCCGATATCGCGCAGGTACCCCTGCAGCACCAGGAAGGTGGTGATGACGAAGGTGACGTCGCCGGCCGTCGCGGCGCCGCTCTGCCAGAGCAAGAGGCCCGAGCCGATGATGGCGCAACGCAGCACCCAGAGCATGGTGTTCTGGATGGTGCCGTTGAGCGTGCCGCGGTTCCAGGTGCGCGAGGTACGTCGCCGCCATTTGTCGACGACGTGGCCGAGCCGGGCTTCTTCGCGGTCCTCGGCGCCGAAGCCCTTGACCACGATGTTGCAGCTCACCGCGTCGGCGAGGGCGCCACCCATGCGGGTATCCCAGGCATTGGCGAGGCTCGCCGCCGGCGCCACCCAGAGGGTCGAAAGGCTGACGGTGACGGTGATGTAGATCAAGGAGCCGACGCCGATGACGAGACCCATGATGGGCCAGAACAGGCTCAGCATCACCGTGGTGCCGACCAGCATCACCAGCGAGGGCAGGAGCGCCATCAGGATCACGTCGTTGAGGCTGTCGAGCGCCCACATGCCACGGGTGATCTTGCGCACGGTCGAGCCGGCGAAGGAGTTGGCATGCCAATCGGACGAGAAACGCTGCACGCGGTGGAAGGCGTTCTGGGCGATGTCGCTCATCATGCGCAGGGTGAGCGCAATGATGGTCTGGAAGGCGAGCTGACGCACCAGCACCGAGGCAGCGCCGAGCGCCACGATGACAAAGAAGGCGGTCATCGCGCCGTTCCAGGCGATCGCGTTGCTGGCGCCGCCGCTGGCCACCGCCTCGACCAGCCGCCCGGCGAAGAACGGAGTCAGGATGTCGGCAACAGTCTCGATGAAGAACAGCGCCATGATGAGGGCGACGCGCCTCGGCTGCCTGCGCCAGTGTCCGGCGGCGAAGCCGAGCACCTTGCCATAGGCCTGGCCACGCTGGTTTTTCTTTGAAGAAGCCATGTCGTTCGTCCGGACGCCGCGCAAGGCAGCCATCCGGTCCCGGAAAAGAGCAAAACTGGAAAGAGCCGGAGTGTCCGGCGGCTAGCTAGCGGTGGTCCTAAAGGCGGACCGCGGGCAACCTAACGGTGAAAACCGGAAGTGAGCCCTGCGAGGCGAGGTCGGAATGCTGTCATGTCGCGCCTCCCTATGGCTGGCCGAAGGAGGTCACTCATAGAGGGGTTTTTCGATTGCGGCAAGCGGGACGGGTATCGGGAGCTGCCTGCGAGGGGTGACAGCCGACGGGCAGGTCCGGATTGCGTTACCGGCTAGACCGCCAAAGCCACGGCGACCGGCACGAGGATGATCGCGACGATCAGGGCGATGGCCGGGAAATCGATGAACTTTGCCTTGTCCTTGAAAGACATGGGAACTCTCCTTCCATCCAGATAACGCCGGATGGAAGGAGCTGTTCCAGGCTTCAGAACTCGGGCTCGGCGCCGATCGAGTGAATCGAGAGGTCGGCGCCGCGGCGCTGTTGTTCGTCGCTGAGGCGCACAGGTGCGACGCGGCTCGACAGCCAATAGAGCAGGTAGCCGGCAGCGAAGGCGTAGGCAGAGACGGCGAGGGAGCCAATGAGCTGGGTGAAGAACGATACCCCGCCCATGCCGCCCAGCGCTTCGAGCCCGAAAATGCCGGCAGCGATGCCGCCCCAGAGCCCGCAAAGGCCGTGCAGCGGCCAGACGCCGAGCACGTCGTCGACCTTCAGTTTTTCCTGGGTGAGGATGAAGCCCTTGACGACGATCACGCCGGCGACGGTGCCCACGGCGAGCGCCGCCAGCGGGTGGTAAAGGTCGGAGCCGGCGCAGACGGCGACGAGGCCGGCCAGCGCACCGTTATGGGTGAAGCCGGGGTCGTTCTTGCCCACCACCACAGCGGCGATAATGCCGCCGACCATGGCCAGCAGCGAGTTGATGGCGACGAGCCCCGAGACGCCGGCGACCGACTGGGCCGACATGACGTTGAAGCCGAACCAGCCGATGCACAGCAACCAGGTGCCGAGCGCCAGCCACGGGATCGACGACGGCGCAAAAGGCCGGCCGGTCGGGCCGTAGCGGCCGACGCGCGCCCCCATGCGCAGCACGGCGGCGAGCGCCAGCCAGCCACCCAGCGCATGCACCTGGATCGAGCCGGCGAAATCGTGGAAGCGGGCGCCAAAGGTGGCTTCGAGCCAGGCCTGGATTCCGTAGTTGGCGTTCCAGACGATGCCTTCGGAGAACGGGTAGATCAGCCCGACGATCACC
>JAEUMC010000575.1 GCA_016793415.1 Devosia sp.
GCCGGATATCGCCATCCCACGGATAACGCGTCTGCTGCTCGAGCCGCACCACGGTCTCGCCAAGCACCGCCTCGGCGGTATTGGCGCCATAGAGGTGCACCGCCAGCTCGTCCGGTTTCGTGGTGTAGAAGTAGCTGCCGAGCGAGGCGATCAGCCGCGCGATATTGGTCGGGCAGCACGGGCAATAGTGCCATTTCCAGCGTCGGTTATCGCCGTGGCTCTCCAGCACGTTCTCGTAGAAATAGTGTTCGCCATCGCGCGAAATCCCCGACAGCGCACCGTTGAACAGCACCAGTTCGACATGGTCGGTGAAGCGCCCGTCGAGCTCGATCTGCGCCATGCGATGGCCCCAGAAGGCCAGCGCCACCGCCGCGCAGGTTTCGGCATAGGCGGTGGCATTGGGGAGGTCATACTCCCTGGTAAACCCCTCATTGGCATGCGCCGGGCCCAACCCGCCGGTGACATAAAGCTGCCGCCCGGTGAGGTTGTCGAACAGCCGGTCGGCGGCGGCGAACAGCGAGCGATCTCCCGTTTCGGCCGCGACATCGGCCATCGCCGAAAACAGGTACATGGCCCGCACGGCATGGCCCACCACCTGGGTCTGCTCGCGCACCGGCATATGCGCCTGGCTGTAGGAGTAATCCTTGAAGATGTAATCCCTGGGGTCCTTGCCGCGCCGCCGCGCTTCGTCGTCGTAATAGGCCGGCTGCCGGCCGCGCTCGTTGACGAAGAATGTCGCGAGATCGAGATGCCGCTGGTCACCGGTGACTCCGTAGAGCTTGATCAGCGCGATCTCGATTTCCTCATGCGCATCATAGCCGCGCAGTTTCCCGGGCTCCGGCCCGAAGGTATCGATGATGTGGTCGACGGCGCGGATCATCACCTCGAGGAAGCGCCGCTTGCCGGTCGCCTCGAAATAGGCCACGGCGCCTTCGAGCAGGTGCCCCATCGAATACATTTCATGCAGGTCGCGCAGGTTGGTCCAGCGCTTCTCCGGTTCGCGCCGGATGAACCACGAGTTGAGATAGCCGTCCGCCAGCTGCCCCTCGGCCAGTTGCTCGACGATCGCGTCGATCTTCTCTTCCAGCGCCGGGTTCGGGTGCGCCTTCAGCGTATAGCTCGCCGCCTCGATCCACTTGCCGAAATCGCTGTCGAAGAAGTGTTGCATGGAGAGCCCGCTCGGCTGGATCGGGCGAACCAGCAGCGCCGGCGGCAGGTGGAAGTTGAGCACTTCGAGGAAGCCCTCTTCATCGAGCCGCCGGTGCTGGCTGGGCACGGTGACTTTCCGAACCGTCTCGCTCCAGCTCTCCCAGAAGCCGCCGGCGAAATCGACCTTGGCATGGTCGACCGGGGCGTAGCGATCGAGGCGAGATGAGGTGGGGGCGGACATGGAGTGGGGCCTTGGTGTCAGGTGTTCACGGTCGCTCCCCTCCCCCTTGAGGGGAGGGGTGGGGGGTGGGGGTGGTGCAGTCGGCACCGAGGTTCCCCTCGCCACCCCCTCCCCCAGCCCCTCCCCTCAAGGGGGAGGGGAGCCGATCGCCGCCGTCATCCGCTCGAGCCAGGCCCGCGCTGATGGCGACAGCTTGTCCGAAAGCGCCTCGCGCACGCGTGCATGGTAGCCATCGATCCACGCCACCTCCTCGCGGGTCAGCACACGCACGTCCGCCAATGCCAGGTCGATCGGCGCCAGTGTCAGTGTCTCGAAGCGCAGGAACCCCGGCGCCGCGGCCACCGTCTCCACCTGGTTCTCGACCCTGAGCCCGAATTCGCCTTCGCGGTAATAGCCGGGCTCGATGGTCATGATCACCCCGGGGGCGAACTCGTAATTGTTCACCACCTTGCCGAAGCGCTGCGGGTGTTCGTGCACCGAGAGGAAGTGCCCTACCCCGTGCCCCGTGCCGTGGTCGTAATCGAGCCCGAGATCCCAGAGCGGCCGGCGCGCCAGCGCATCGAGGTGGTGCCCCCTTGCGGTTACCGGAAACTGCGCCGTCATCAGCGCCACGAAACCCTTCAGCACGGCGGTGTAGGTGCGGCGCACCGCGTCGGACACCGGCGCGAAAGCGGTGGTGCGGGTCACGTCGGTGGTGCCCGTGAGATACTGCCCGCCGGAGTCGATCAGGTAGACGCCTTTGGTGCTCAGCGGTGCGTTGGTCGCTTCGCTCGAAGCGTAGTGGCACATCGCGGCATTGGCCGCCGACGCCGAGATCGAGCGGAAGCTCGGCTCGACGAAACCCTCGCCGCGGGCGCGAAACTCCAGCAGCTTGTCCTCGGCCTCAAGCTCGGTGATCGGGTTACCGGAAGCTTCGCGCGCCGCGACACTTTCGTGCAGCCAGCTCAGGAACTCGGTCAACGCCACTCCGTCGCTCACATGCGAAGTACGAAAACCGTCGAGTTCGGTACGGTTCTTGATCGCCTTGGCGATGGTGATCGGGCTCGTCTCGGGCAGCACCGTGCCCCCTGCCCCGGTCACCGCCAGCGCCGCCGCCACCGAGGCAAAGCGCGGGTCGACCAGCGCCCGCTTGCCAGTTGAGCGCGCCGCGATCCGACCGAGCAGGTCGGCCGGCGAACGGGTCGTCACCGCCTCCAGTTCATAGGCCTCCCGATCATTGGGGAGTTTGCGCTCGTCGACGAACCACTCGGTGTCGCCACCCTGGTCGAGCAGCAGGAACGATTGCGGCAGCGGCGTGTATTTGACGTCGCTGCCCCGCACATTGAGCAGCCAGGCGATATTGTCGGGCTGCGTCTCCACCAGGAAATCCGCTCCCAGCTCGGCGAGCCGCGCGCCGATCCGCCGGCGCTTCTCCAACGCCGCTTCGCCGGCATTGGGGAAGCTTGCAATCCGCCCGGTCGGCGGCGCCGGCTGATCCGGCCAGATCGCATCGATCGGATCGGCCTCGAGCGCCACCAGTTCGCCGTCGGCCTTCTGCATCGCCGCTTTCAGCCGCTCATGCAGATCCGACG
>JAEUMC010000588.1 GCA_016793415.1 Devosia sp.
GGCCCCATCATCTCCGGCGCGGCCGGCCCCAGCACATACGGCAGGGTAAAGGCCGAGAAGATCCCCAGCACGGTGAAGCTCACCGCCACCAGGATGGAGTTGGAGATACGCGGCAGGATGATGTGCCACAGCACGGCGAACCGCCCGGCGCCGACATCGCGTGCCGCCTCGATCGCCTGGTTGGAGACGTTGCCCAGCCCCGACAGCAGGATCAGCACGGTCAGCGGGATATTGTCCCAGACCAGCCCGATCACCGGCCCCCATGGGGTGAGATAGGGCGTGCGGATCTTCGGCAGCCCTACCGAATTGAGCAGCAGGTCGACAGTGCCGTTCGGCCCCAGCACGCGGATGATCGCGTAACTCAGGATGATCGAGGGCACGAACATCGGAAAGATCGCGAGGCCCTGCACGTAGGCGGCGAGCCGGCCCTTGGCGAAGCGCAGGTAGAGCGCGATCGGCAGGCAGATCAGCACCAGCAAGAGGGCGCAGATCCCCGTCGTCCACAACGTCACGCCGAGGTTGTTGAGGCTGTACTGGTCGGTGAAGAAAAACTTGTAGGTCTCAAGCGAAAAGCTCCGCCCCGTGCCGCCATCATTGGGCAACCACAGGGTGCGCCCGATGGCTGAAATGATCGGCCAGATGATCATCCAGCCGACCAGGAATACCGGAATGGCGACCAGCAGGAGGCCGGTGAGCCCCCTGCGAGTCTTGGTTCCGACGATGTCGCTTGTGGCCGAAAGGCTCACGCGTTGCGGTCCACGTTGGGTGCAACGTTGCGATACCAGCCATCGTTGATGGCCTTCTCCCAGTCACCGCCCGGGAACGCCGGAATGGTGGTCGGGATCACGTCCTTGTACTTCTCGCGCAGCTCCTGGCTGACATAGTCCCAGGCGACGCCAGGGAAGCCGCCGAGCTCGCTGAGCACGGCCGACTGCACTTCCTCGGTGAGGATGAAATCGGCGAGCTTCAGCGCGGCATCCTTGTTGACGCCGTTCGAGAGCACGACCGAGCGCGAGAAGCCGCCCGGCAGCGCCAGGTCCTGCAACTGCACGAGGCCGGTAGTCTCGGGCAGGACGCCGGTGTTGATCGCCTGGATCGCCTGGTCCGACCAGGCCGGGATCATGGTGACGGCCGACTGGCCGAGCAGCTGGATCGACTGGGTGTTGCCCGAGGTATAGGCGCCGTTGTCGAACAGCGAGCCGGCGAGATCCTTGAGGATATCCCAGGCCGGGTTAAGCGCGGCGTCGCCAGCTTCCTGCGTGTAGTTGTCGATCTTGAACTTGCCGAGGTCCTTGCCGTTCGCCTCGAGAATGGCGCGGCGGACGAAGTTGCCACCCGAACCACCCTTGTCCGGACGGTTGTAGATGAACTGGCCAGGGTTCGCTTTGATCCAGGTGACGAGGTCGGCAAACGACTTCGGCGCATTGGCCGGATCGAGCTTGGTGGTGTCATAGGCGAGCAGCACCTGCGAACCACGATACGGCACCGAATAGTCGCCGTCGAAGGCCAGCGGGTTGATCTTGGAATAGTTCGAAAGCCCGGCTTCCTTGATGTTCACGTAGAGCCCGGCATCGGCAGCGCCGGCCGGCAGGCGCCAGTCGGCGGATTCGAAATAGTCGGCCTGCGGATCGGTCTTGGTCTGCATCGCGGCCAGCGCGCGCTCGCCGATGGCAGTCTGGCCGGCAGCGTCGCCGGCATCCACGAGGTTCAGGGTGACGCCCGGATTGGCAGCCTCGAACTTCGGCTTCACCACGTTGGTCCAGAAGTCGAGGATGTTCTGGTCCGACGAGGTGTACCAGTCGATCTTGCCGGCTTCGGCGAAGGCCATCCGCGGCAGCAGCACCATACCGGCGGCTGCGCCGCCGACTGAAAGCATAAACGCACGACGTTTCATCGTTGTCTCCCTGGTTCGCCTGCGGGGCCATCCCGCGGCAGGTCAATCTGACGCCGACCGTAGGGCCCAGACTAATCCCGGTTGGCCCGCTGGCAAGCGAAAAATGGAATGGAAATTCCATTGTGACAGCGCACGCCTGATTTGTTCCGCGCGCTTGTTCTTGCCGCTTAAACCGCACTCCGATGACAGCAGGATGACAGCAGGAAAGCCCCGGTTTTCGGGGCTTTCAGCGCGTTGATGACGTCAGTTTTGCGACAAGAAATGCCGGCCCACTTCTGCGAACAACTCGAGGTCGGCAAGAGAGTCGGTCAGCAACGTCTTGGGCTTTTCCCCAGTTGTCACAGCATGGTGGAAGGCGCCCAGTTCCACCCGGAAAGCATCCTCGTAGAACGGCCCGATGATCTCGGTGCCGGTCGAATGGAGATCGGAGGTGGTGATCTCCAGCCGGGTGGGCAGGTTCCGCACATACGGGGTGTCGTAGTTGATCTTGAAGTGCTGGTTCAGCGTCAGCACTTCGATGCCCGCATCGAACCGCGCCACATCGTGGATCACCGCCTCGTAGAGCGCGGTGAAGGTGCCGTAGTCGAACATGACGAGCACGTTTTCGCCGCGGTGCTGGCGCGCTGCCGCGACCGAGTTCGGCGCGCCGAAAAGTTCGCGCATCGCAGAAAAGCTGTGCGAGGACAGCCCGGTGAGCACCTGGTAAGCCCGCAACTGATCCGGCCGCGCCTCGCCCATCACCGACTTCAGCAGCGCCTGGGTCTGCGCCCGCCCCTCGGCAATCGCCTCGCTCGGCACATCGGTCGGTCGGAAGATGTTGCGCGATTGGTCGACGAAGAACTGGCTCTCGCGGATCAGATCGCGGATCCGCACGTGCCGGATCTCTTCGCGCGGCGGCAGCCGCTCCTTTAGCGCCGTGAAGGCCGGTGCGAAGCGCCGCATGTAGCCGACGAACACCGTCTTGGTGTTGGTCTTCTCGAGTTCGAGCAGCGGCTTCAGCTCCGCTGCGGTCAATGCGGCCGGCTTTTCGATGAACACGTGCTTACCGGCACGGATGGACTTTTCGAGCAGCGGCGCATGGAGGAAATCCGGGGTCAGGATGAACACCGCGTCGAGCCTGGGATCGGCGATCAACGCCTCCGCCGACGCATGCCGCGTCTTCACCCCGTAGCGTTCCGCGACATGCGCGACGAGGCTGGGGCTGACATCGGTCACCGCCGCGATCTCGAAGCGCTGGTCATCCGCCAGCAGCGGCAGGTGCATCAGCTGCGCGACTTCACCGAGGCCGATCAGGCCAACCTTGAGCTTTGCCATCACGCGATCGCCTGCATGTACACGTAGTTGCGTTTGGCCAGTTGCAGCGGCGTCTCCTTGGCGTTCTCGGCCACGTCCTGTTCGACGACAATCGGGCCATCGAAGCCCTTCCGGTCGAGGAAACGCATCACCGCCTGGATGTCGACGGCGCCGTCGGGCAGGGGCGCCATCACCCCGGCGCCATAGGACGCCGCCACCGAGAGTTTGCCGTCGAGCACGCGCTGTCGCACCGCAGCATCGACATTTTTGAGGTGCATATAGGCGATCCGCCCCCACACCTTCTCCATGTAGGCGAGGGGATCCTGGCCCCAGAAGGCGTGGTGTCCGGTGTCGAAGCAGAGGTCGATCTCGGTTTCCTCCAGCAGCCGGTCGATCTGCCGCTCGAACTCCACCGCCGTGCCGATATGCGGATGAAAACTCGCCTTCAGCCCGAATTCGCCTTCGATCACCGCCTGCGCCTCGCGCACGGTGGCGACCAGGCCGTTCCAGCCGTCGCGATCGAGCACGCCTTCCTGCCCCTCGGGGTACCAGTTGCTCTCGTCCATGATGACGAGGTGCCTGGCGCCCAGGTCCTTCAGCAGCGGCGCGAGTTCGCGCAGCGTCGAGATCAGCACGGGAGCCGAGGCGCGGTCGCCGAAGGT
>JAEUMC010000650.1 GCA_016793415.1 Devosia sp.
CCTCCACCAGCTTCGCTGGTCCCCCTCCCCCGCCACGCGGGGGAGGATCACGGAGAGGCCGGTGAAGGGAACCGACCAATGACTTTCGTTCACGACTCCAGAGGAACGCTCGCGTGATACGTCCTGCAACGGCTCGCCGCAGCCTGTTGATCTTTGTTCTGCCGGCCCTCGCCATCTACCTGGGCTTTGCGGTGCTGCCGCTGCTGATTTCGATCGGCATGAGCCTGTTCGATACCGGCAAGGCGGGCACCGGCTTTGTCGGGTTGGGCAACTATCTCTACCTGTTCACCCAGCCGGTGGTGAGCGCCCGGTTCTGGAATGCGCTTCTCAACAATTTCAAGTACTTCGCCATTCATGTTGCCGTAGAGATTCCGATCGGGCTGCTGCTTGCGGCGTTGCTCACCGGCGGCACGCTCAATCGCAGCGAGGGGATTTACCGCACGCTGCTGTTCATTCCGGCGACGCTGTCGGTGGTGATCGTCGGGTTCATCTGGCGGCTGATCATCAACCCGCTCTGGGGCCTCGTCGGGTTCCCGCTGCTCGGCAACCAGCTGACGGCGCTGCCCACCATCTCGCTGATGGGGGTGTGGCAGTATGTCGGCATCCCGATGGTGTTCCTCTATTCGGCGCTGATCGCGGTGCCCAATGACGTGGTCGAGGCGGCGCGTATCGATGGCGCCAGCCCCTGGCGGATCTTCTGGGGTATCAAGTTCCCGCTGATCCTGCCGCAGTTCGGGCTGATCGTGATCCTCACCTTCATCTGGACCTTCAACGGCTTCGACCTGGTGTTCGCGCTCAACGGCTCGGCGCCCGGCCCGAACTACTCGACCGATATCCTCGGCACGTTCTTTTACCGCACCTTCTTCGGCTCGAGCGGCCAGGTGGCCGACCTCGATCTCGGCGCCACCGTCGCCACCGTGATCTTCACCCTGATGCTGTGCGTCACCGCCGCCTATTTCTGGCTGGTGCAACGCCGGCTCAAAGCGCACGCGGTTTGAGGGGCAGGGGCATGACCACAATGACAACCGAACTCGCCCACGAAGCCCGCCTGAAGCGCGAAAGCCGGCGCTGGAATTTCGAGCGCCTCGCAGTGCACGCCGTGCTCCTCGCCTTCGTGGCGCTGGCGCTGGGGCCGATCCTCATCGTCATCCTCAATTCGCTGAAGACCACGCCGGCGATCTTCGGCGGAGCGTTCGCGCTGCCCACCGCCGAGAGCTTCAGCCTCGCCGGTTACGAGCGGGTGCTGACGCGTGGCAACTTCGTCGCCAACTACCGCAACAGCCTGATCGTCACGCTGGTGTCGGTGGTGCTCACTGTCGGGCTTTCGACGCTGGCGGCGTTCGCGCTGGTCGAATACCGGGTGCGCTTCGTGCCGCTGCTGGCCGGGCTGTTCATCGTCGGCGTCATGCTGCCGATCAGGCTCGGCACCATCCCGCTGATCCAGATCATGATCGGCCTCAAGCTGATGGATACGCTCTGGGCGCTGATCCTCGTTTACACGGCGATGAGCATTCCGCTCGGCGTCACGCTGATGATGACTTACTTCCGCACCGTGCCGACGGAGCTGAAGGAAGCGGCGCGGGTCGACGGGGCGAGCGAGTTCCGCACCTTCACCATCATCCTGCCGCTGGTGCGGCCGGGGCTCGCGGCGGTCGCTACCGTCACCATGCTGCCGATCTGGAACGACCTGTGGTTCCCGCTGATCCTCGCGCCGGGCAAGGCCAACCAGACGGTGACGCTGGGGGTGCAGCAGTTCGTCGGCCAGTTCCTCAACGATTATCCGGCGCTGCTTGCGGCGCTGACGCTCGGCGCCCTGCCGCTGGTCGTCCTCTTCACCATCTTTTCCCGCCAGTTCATCCGCGGGCTCAGCGCCGGCTACGGCAAATGAGCCAGCATCCCGAGTTTCGAGACGAGGCGATTGCCATGACGCATGCTCACGAAGGCCACACCCACGCGGCGCACGCCGTTTCCCACGGCGTCGCAGCTCTGCCGCCGCCGCGCTATCTGCAGGCGCTGGCGCCGCTCAGCCCCAACGAGATCCATGCCGCGGTGGCGGTGATCAAGGCCGATGCCGAGCTCGGACCCGGCGCGCTCTATGGCAATCTCGATCTGCGCGAGCCGACCCCCGACGAATGGCGCGCCCACTTGGCCGGCACGCAGCTGAAGCGCGAGGCGCGGCTCAACATTTCGCACAAGGATCGCCCCGGCGTGTGGATGGTGATCGTCTCGCTTGAGACCAACGCGATCGTGTCGCGCCGGCACTTCCCCACCGCCAAATCGGCGTTCCAGGTCGAGCAACTGCTCGATGTCGAGCGGGTGGTGAAGGCCGATCCGCGCTTCATCGAGGCGTGCCGCAAACGTGGCATCACCGACATGACCGGGGTCTGCGTCGACAGCTGGTCGGGCGGCAATTTCGGCGATGCGGGCGAGGAGGGCCACATGGTCTCCTATGCCCATTGCTGGCTGCGCCTCTATGCCAACGAGAATTTCTACGCCCACCCGATCGACGGACTGAACGTCGCGGTCGACGTCAAAACCGGCGAAGTGCTGCGCATCGACGATCATGGCGGCCCGCCGATCCCGATGACCGATATTCCCTACGACCCGGAATTCATGCCGCCGGCGCGGGCGCCGCTGAAGCCGCTGAATGTCATCCAGCCCGAGGGCACCAGCTTCACCATGGATGGCCACGCCATCGCCTGGGACAAGTGGACGCTCGGCATCGGCTTTTCGCCGCGCGACGGCATCATCCTGCACGATATCCGTTATGCCGGCCGGCCGGTGGTGCGCCGCGCGGCGCTCGGCGAACTGGTGGTGCCCTATGGCTCGCCGGAGCGCGGGCACTATCGCAAGAACATCTTCGATATCGGCGAATACGGCTTCGGCAAGTTCAACCACTCGTTGAAGCTCGGCTGCGATTGCCTTGGCGCCATTCACTATCTCGACAGTCACTATTGCGGGCTCGATGGCGGGCTGATCAGCATCGAGAAGGGCATCTGCATCCATGAGGAAGATACCGGAATCCTCTGGAAGCACTGGGATTTCCGGGCCGACCGCACCGAGCTGCGCCGCGGCCGGCGGCTGGTGATCTCCTGCGTCAACACGGTCGGCAATTACGAGTATGCGCAATACTGGTATCTCGACCAGGCCGGCGAGATCAGCTTCGAGGTGAAGGCTACCGGCATCGTCAACACCATGGCGTGCGAGCCGGGCCGCCCAAGCAAATATGTGAGCGAGATTGCGCCGGGGCTGACAGCGCCGATCCACCAGCACATCTTCTGCGCCCGGCTCGATATGGCGCTCGACGGGGGTGGCAACAGCCTCGTCGAGGTCAACAGTTTTGCCGAGCCGGTGGGGCCGAACAATCCGCATGGCAACGGCTTCTTCGCCACCGAGACGGTGCTCAAGACCGAGCTCGAAGCCGGCCGCCGCGCCAGCGCCGAGACTCACCGCACCTGGAAGGTGATCAACCCCAACAAGCTGAACGCCGTGGGGAAACCCGTCGGCTACCGGCTGCATGCGAGGGATTGCGTCACGCCGTTCCTCGCCGAGAACGGTCCCTCGGGCACGCGCTCCAACTTCGTGCGCAACCATGTGTGGGTGACGCCCTTCCACCCCGATGAGCGCTATCCGGCGGGCGAGTATGTCTGCAATTCCGATGGCTCGGACGGGCTGGCGGAGATCGTCAAGCAGAACCGGCCGGTGGAGAATACCGACATCGTCCTCTGGCACTGCTTTGGCCTCCACCACGTGGTGCGGCCGGAGGATTTCCCGGTGCAACCCACCATGTCGGCCGGCTTTGCGCTGATGCCGTCGGGGTTCTTCAACCTCAACCCCTCCAACGACCTGCCGCGCGAAACCAATACGGCGAGCGTATTGGCCGATGGCAGCATCGCCTGCCACTGCTGATGTCTCGCACGAGCCCGGTCCCATGGCCCGCCCTCGCCGCCGTCACGGCAGCGACGGCTTTGGGCTGGGCCGGGCTTGTGAGCCTTGGCGCCGGCGGGATCGAGGCGATCTGCGGTGGCAGTGGGCTGCCATTGGTGCTGGGAACGGCGGTGATGTGGGGGCTGATGGCCGCAACAATGATGCTGCCCTGCGCCATCCACGATATCGCCGACGCGGCCCGGCACGGTTGGCGCGCCGCGGCGCGGCTGACCCTCGTCTGCATCGCGCCGCCGGCAGGGCTGGCCGTCGGCCTGGGCCTGGCGCTGACGCCGGTGGCCCTCGGCACCCCGACATTGCTGGCGATGGCCGGCAGCGCCTTGCTCGCCGAGGCAGCGCTGCCGGCCTGGCCGATGCGGCTTGGCGCTGCCGTCGCCATGGTCGCCTTGCAACTGATCGGCGGCATGGAGCTCGGCTGGATGGCGCTTTCAGCCATCTGGATGCTGGCCCTGGCGCTGGCGCCGGCACGCCGGCTGGCCACGGTCGCCGCCGGTGCCATGCTGCTCGGGCTCGCCGTGGCCTGGAGTTTGTGACGTCCACCGAACGGACGCCGAAATGAGGAGGAAGGCATGCCGCTCAAATCGATCAACCCGGCGACCGCTGCGCTGATTGCCGAATACCCCGCCGACAGCGCCGCCGAAATCGAGGCAAAGCTCGCGACGGCCTGGGAGGCGTGGCGAAGCTGGAGCCAGACGCCGCTCGGCGAACGCAGCGCGTTGATGGCGCGGCTCGGCGACCTCTTGGAGCAGCGCGCCGACGATTACGCCCGGCTGATCACCATGGAGATGGGCAAGCCCATCGGCGAGGCGAAAGCCGAGGTGCTGAAGTCGGCATCGGGCGCCCGGCATTTTGCCGCCGAAGGCCCGGCCTATCTCGCTGACCAGCCGATCGCGGGCACGCCGTCGCGGGTGCGCTACCAGCCGCTCGGGCCGATTTTCGGCATCATGCCGTGGAACCTGCCGTTCTGGCAGGTGCTGCGCTTCTTCATCCCCACGGCGCTGGCCGGCAATGTGGTGCTGGTGAAGCACGCCGAAACGGTGCAGGGGGCGGCCCGCGCCATCGCGCAGCTGGTGCGCGATGCCGGCGGCCCGGAGGGGCTCTATACCAACCTTGCCATTCCCAACGAGACCATTGCCGATACTGCCCGGCAGATCGTGCTCGATGACCGGATCCGCGCCGTGACCCTCACCGGCTCCACTGCGGCGGGGCGCGCCGTGGCGGCAGCGGCGGGCTCGGTGGGAAAGAAAGTGGTGCTCGAGCTCGGCGGCTCGGATGCCTTCGTGGTGTTTGCCGATGCCGATCTCGACAAGGCGGTGACGCTGGGGGTGGTATCGCGCTTCTCCAACAACGCGCAGAGTTGTATCGCGGCCAAGCGCTTCCTGGTCGAGCGTTCGGTGTTCGACAGCTATGTCGCCCGCTACGCCGCGGCGGCCGGCGCCCTGGTGATCGGCGACCCTGCCGACCCCGCCACCAAGCTCGGGCCGATGGCGCGGGCCGACCTGGTCGCGACCACCGAGCGGCAGGTGCGCGACGCGGTGGCGGCCGGGGGCAGGGTGGTGGCCGGTGGCAGGCGGGTGAGCGGGCCGGGCAATTACTACGAGGCGACAGTGATCGTCGGGGCCGACCCGGACGCACCGATCATGCGCGAGGAGTTCTTCGGCCCGGTGGCGCTGTTCTTCCCGTTCGAGGGCGAGGACGAGGCCGTGCGGCTCGCCAACGCCACCGAATATGGGCTGGGCGGCGCGGTGTGGAGTTCCGACACCGAACGGGCGCAGCGCGTCGCCGATCGGCTCGAGGCGGGCGCGGTGTTCATCAACGATTTCGTCCGCTCCGACC
>JAEUMC010000685.1 GCA_016793415.1 Devosia sp.
CCCGCGCCGTCAGCGGGCGGGGCAGGGCGGGCATGGCGACGAGGTATCGCGCTGATAGCTCCAGCGTGTCCCAGGGCGCCGGCTCGCGATAAGGCGGCCACGGCTCGGGCGCCGGCGGCGCCGGGCGCGCGGCACGGTAGGGCCGCACGATCAGGTCCGAGGCGGGGAGGGGGTGCTGCGCGGCCCGCCGGATGCGCGCCTCGCGGGCCCGCCGCTCCTCGGCGAGCCGCTGCTGGCTGGGGCTGGCATCGGCCGCCCGCACCGGGGCGAGGCGCAACTGGCGATAGAGCATCATGGTGTGGGCTCCATTGGCGAAAGGGGGTGCGTTCGCCGGCACGAGGGTGCGCCGGCGGCGGTGGTCGCGTTGCCCGCAGCGAGCCCGCGGGCAGGTTTTGAGATCAGGCCGGCGCGTCAGCGACGACGAAGGCCCCGCGCCGGGCGACGACGAAGGCCCCGCGCCGGGCGACGAGGAAGACCTCGCGCCGGGCGACGAGGAAGACCTCGCGCCGGGCGGGTGGGGCGGATTGCCGGGATCATGCCGGCGTTGCCGCCCGCCCGAGCTCCGGTTTGACGCCGTCGCGAGGTCTTGCTCGTTTCGACGCATCCGCCCCTGCGACTGCGCCCGCCCGCCGGCAGGCTCGGGAGGTGCCCGGGCGTGAACTGGTGAGGGGCAGTAAGCCGACTCGTTTCGAAACCGGCGATGTCCCTGCTGCTACTCATGGGGTGATACACTGAGCATTAATGCACAGTCTGTCAAGCGCGAATGCACGATGCATTTGTGCATTATGGTGCTAGGCTGTGCACATGGCCGAACCCAACCAGCTCGCTGTCGATTATGTGCGCCATGTGCTTGAGGTCACCGGCCTGTCGCCGACCGGCCTGGCGCTGAAGGCCGGCATTTCATCGACCACGCTGACCCGGCCGCTGAACTCGGCCGAGTACAAGTTCGCGCTCACCAACACCACGCTCAACAAGCTCGAGGCGGCGACCGGTATCGCCTACCTGAGCTTTGCCGCCGCCTATGCCGCCGGCCGCCCGCCCGATGCGCCGGCCCAGCCGCGCACCGAGGGGCAGCCGGTTCGTTATGTGCCGGGCGAGCAGGTGGTGCTATCCGGCCGGCGCAACCTGCTGCCGGTGTTTTCCGGCGCCATGGGCGGCGATGGCAAGCTGATCGTCAGTTCCGATTTCGTCGACCACATGGCGATGCCGGCTGCGCTCGAGGGGGTGCAGGGCGCCTATGGGCTGATCGTCGACGGCAGCTCGATGAACCCCGAATTCTGGGAAGGCGATGTGGTCTGGGTCAATCCCCACCTCAAGCCGGCGCGCGGCCGCAACCATGTGTTCTTCCACACCCCGCCCGGCGGCGAGGATGCCGAAGCGATCATCAAGCGGCTCAACGGCTGGAACGATCGCGAGTGGCAGCTCGAGCAGTGGAACCCGGCCAAGCAGTTCACCGAATCCCGCCGCATCTGGCCGATCTGCCACCGCGTGGTCGGCAAATACGAAGCGCCGTAGGGCGGGGCCGTACGCACGGGGCGCGCCTCCAGCGCCCCCTCGCCCCTCTGGGGAGAGGGCGGCGGTGAGGGCCGGAGGCCTTCACCGCGGGGTGAGGGGCGCCAAGCACACCGCATTACGCCTCCCCGCACGCAAACCGCTCGTCGCTCCGCTCCAAGCGCGCGTCGCGTCGCCCACCTCAGCCTACGAACCCTGCAGCCAGGATAGGCCCCGCACCAACCTCGATGCCCACCTCCCCCTCGACGGGGCGGAGGGAAGCGAAGCTTGGCGGCACGCCGCCTGGCGCAGCTCGGAGGGGGTGTGCGGAGCCACGGCGCATCAGTCTGGACTCTCCCCCGTGGCGGGGAGAAAGCGAAAACCTGGGCTTAGCGCAGCCAAGTCCTTAGTTTTCGCCAGAGAGGCGGAGCCCCGATGTCACGATGCCCCCTTCAAGCCGCCGCCTCAGCCAGCAACTCCTCCGAAACCGCCCCCAGGCTGCAGATCACCACCGCATCCTGCCATTCCCCGGTCGCCGGATCGCCGCTGCGCGAAAACGCCACCGCCGCCATCCGGTCGGCCATCAGCCGCTCGCACAGCGCCCGCGCATGGCGCGCGCTCGCCACCTCCTGGCTCTCCTCAGGGATCGGATAGCCATTCTTCCCGCGCAAAAACCCCTGCACGACGTAATACGTCACCATCCCCCGCAATCCCTCAAAGTTCACCTTTTGTTCACATTCAAACACCAGCGCCGCGCCGGAGTCGAGTCGCTCTCGTGACTGCAGCGTGATGTGCATTTGTGCACGGCATCGCTTGACGATAATTGTGCATTTATGCATTGCTAGCTGCATCACCCCTGGAGCTGGCAATGACCTCCTACCTGATCGAGCGCGGCCCATACCCCATCGACGCCGCCACCATCCGCGCCGCCCTCGGCCTCAAGACCACCGCCCTAGACCTCCTCATCACCGCCGGCATCACCTCGATCTGCGCGATGAGCGTCCGCCCGGTGACGCGCGAAGTGTGGGAGGTGACGGTAGACGACGACCCGGCAACGTTCGGCGTGCCGATCTCGATCAGCGCCCCACGCGAGAGCGCCGCCGACCGGCGGTTGGTGCGGCGGGTGGAGTATGTGGCTGATGATCTCGCGGTGGCGAAAGCGCGGGAACGGGTGGAGCGTTGGTGTCGCAGCCAACACGACATCGCGCTGGCGCTGCTGGCGGAACAGGAAGGGCAGGGGGATGTGGTGGGGTTGGCGGAGGTGGCTTGAGCCGGTAACCCTCTGCTACCATTGTGCTCCATAAACAGAGCATAAGGGCCGCTCGCGCTCGATTTATGGATCGCGATTTGACTGAGCGACCTGTTTCCTGCTAGCATGCTTCATAAACAGATCATATAATGCCCTCGTGCATCGTTTATGGAACATGGAAT
>JAEUMC010000733.1 GCA_016793415.1 Devosia sp.
AAGCCTCGACTCTTCACCTCCCCCTTTATGGGGGAGGCCGGGAGGGGGCCGTCTGCTGCAGTGAAACTTATTTCAGCTCGGCATCCAGCGCTTCGATCAGCCGCTGCACCTCGGCCGCCGAGGTGTAGTGGGTGAACGAGACGCGCAGCACGCCGTGGCCCGGGTTGAGGCCGAGCGCCTCGAGCAGGCGATAGGCGTAGAAGTGGCCCCCCGACGCCATGACCTTGTGGCGGGCGAGGCGGTCGGCGGCTTCGACGGCGAGTTCGCCGAGCGCCAGCGAGACGGTGGGGGCGCGTTTGGTCGGATCGGTGGGCCCGATGAGGCGCACATTGTTCTTCGAGCGCAGGAATTCCATCAGCGGGGCGAGGAGGATTTCCTCCTGCTGCCGCATCGCGGTGTGGGCCTTGCGGAAGGGGTTCGCGCCTTCGACCCGATCACCGGCGAGTTCGGCGACGCGCTCGAGATAGTCGGCGACGCCGGCGGTGGCGGCGATCTGGGCGTGGTCGGGACCGGCCGGGGTCAGGCGCTTGCGCGGCTGGGTGTCGTTGAAATAGTGGCCCTGGTTGGGAAGTTCGGAGGCCAGCGAGGGCCGGATCGCCATCACCCCCTGGTGCGGGCCGTACACCTTGTAGGCCGAGAACAGGTAGACATCGCATCCCAGTTCGAGCAGGTCCGGCAGGCCGTGCGGCGCATAGGAGACGCCATCGACGACGGTGACCGCGCCATAGCTCTTGGCCTTCTGCACGATCTCGTGCACCGGGTTGATCTCGCCGACGATGTTGGAGGCGTGCGGGAAGCAGACGGCGCGGACTTTCGAATCGAGCAGCTTGTCGAGCGCGGCAGGATCGAGGTGGCCGGTCTCAGGATCGACCTGCCACTCGCGAATGACGATGCCGCGATCGGCTAGCCGCCGCCAGGCGCCACCATTGGCCTCATGATCCTGGTTGGTGACGACCACCGCATCGCCCGGCTTCAGCCAGCCGGCAAAGGCGTTGCCGAGCGTATAGGTGTTGCCGGACGTCGAGGGGCCGAAATGGATCCAGTCCATGCCGACATTGAGCGCCTGCGCCATGCGCCGATGCGCCAGGTCCATGGCGGCGCCGGCTTCGCGCGAAGCGGGGTAGAAGCCATATGGCTGTACCTTGGTAGCGCGATAATAGTGGTCGAGCCGGCCGAGCACCTGCTGAGCCGTGTAGGAGCCGCCGGCATTCTCGAAGAAGGCCCAGCCATCGAGGCTCGGCTCGCGGAACGCCGGGAACTCGGCGCGGATCAGGTCGGTGTCGAGGGGCAGGGCGGTCATGACTAGCGCTCGGGAGATCGGATGCCCGATGGTTAGCGGAGCGATGTGACCGCGGCAATGCGGCGTGTGGATAACGGCGGGCACAACCGGGGAGAGAGCGAAGAAGCCCCGGCGGGAGGGACGCCGGGGCTTCTCTTGGGGACGGCGTCGCGGCCAGTCGCGTTGGGGACTGTGAGCGCGGGAACGTTCGGGACGTCCTCGCGCTCCGACCGGCGGGGACTGGGGTCAGCCGTCCAGACCGGGGGTGGCGGAGCGATGGGGCAGGTGCTTGCCGGGATGCTGGAGCTTGCCCTGCATGTGGCCGCGCGGCATGAGTTCGCGCTTCTGGGCGTCGGTCAGGCTCTCGTAGAAGCTCTTGAACTGCGGCAGCAGTTCGCTCATCGCGGCGAGGCGGGCCTCGTCGAATTTGAGGCGTTGTTCGAGGCGCTGGATCAGGTCCGGGCGCTCGGCCTTGGCGGATGCCTGGCCGGGGCGGATGGTGGCGCACTGGTCGGAGAAATCGGTCTGGGCGGTGAGTGCCGAGGTGCGGAAATCCTCGAACTGCTTTTCCTGATCCTTGCTCAGCTCGAGCCGCGAGGCCATGCGGTCGAGACGGCGCTCCAGCCGGTCGGCGGCGCGGCTGTTGCAGGAGAACTCGGCGAAGCGGAAGGCGCCGCCGGCAGCGTCGCGACGGAACTCGAGGGTGCGGTTGTCATTGCGCGGTCGGTCGGGACCGGCGGCGAAGACCGGGCTCATGGCGGTGAGGCCAAGCGCTGCAACGAGGGCGGCGAGGATGGTGGCGCGGGTCGGGGTCATCAGGGTCTCCCATCGGTTGAGTGCAACGAGGGGAGGATGTGCTGCGTCGGCTTGCCGGG
>JAEUMC010000775.1 GCA_016793415.1 Devosia sp.
GTCACCGGCGTCTCGGTCGGCGCCGATTTCCATTTCGGCTACAAGCGCCAGGGGACTCCGGATTTTCTGCGTGATGCCGGCGCCCGCCACGGTTTCGAGGTCGAGATCCTCGACATGCTCGACGAGGGCGACGATCACATCTCTTCCTCGCGCATCCGCGCCCTGCTCGGCGAGGGTGATGTTGCCGGCGCGGCACAACTGCTCGGCTACCACTGGTTCCTGTCGGGTGTCGTGGTGAAGGGCGATCAGCGGGGCAGGGAGCTTGGTTTTCCCACCGCCAATACCGCGAGCCCCACCGGCTTCGGCCTGCTGCAGGGCGTCTACGCGGTTCGCGCCAAGCTCAATGGCCGCCTGCTCGATGGCGTCGCCAGTTACGGCAAGCCGATGTTCAACAATGAACGCCCGCCCTTCGAGACCTGGATCTTCGATTTCGACGAGGACATCTACGGCGAGACGCTGGAAGTGGCGCTGCTCGGCACCGTCCGTGGCCAGGTCAAGTTCTCCGGCCTCGACGAACTGATCGCCGCCGTCAACCGCGACGCCGCCCAGGCGCGGCACCTGCTGCAGTCGACCCTGCCGGTATCGGAACTCGACGAGAAGCTCGGGTTCTTCAGGTAACGGCGTCGGAGCGGGGCTCGAGCCGGCCCCGCCATTTGCACTGGCACCCGCCGCCCTCGCTTGCTACAAGCCCGCAACTTCCCTTGAACATCGATCGATGACGATGAACGATACTGCGACCAGCGGCGCCGAGACCGACTATTCCGCGACGCTCTTCCTGCCCGAGACCGAGTTTCCGATGCGTGCCGGCCTGCCGGCCCGCGAGCCCGACTGGCTGAAGCGCTGGGAAGACATGGACATTTATGCCCGGCAGCGCGCCGCCGCCAAGGGCAAGCCGCTGTTCACGCTGCATGATGGCCCGCCCTATGCCAACGGCAACATCCATATCGGCCACGCGCTCAACAAGATCCTCAAGGACCTGGTGAGCCGCTCCAAGACCATGCTCGGGTACCACTCGGCGTACGTGCCCGGCTGGGATTGCCATGGCCTTCCCATCGAGTGGAAGGTCGAGGAGCAGTATCGGGCCAAGGGCAAGAACAAGGACGACGTCGAGATCAACGAGTTCCGCGGCGAATGCCGCAGCTTCGCGCAATACTGGGTCGATACCCAGCGCGAGGAGTTCAAGCGGCTCGGCGTGGTCGGCGATTGGGCCAACCCCTACCTGACGATGAGCTTCGATGCCGAAGCACAGATTGCCCGCGAGCTGATGAAGGTCGCAGCCTCCGGCCAGCTCTATCGCGGGTCGAAGCCGGTCATGTGGTCGGTGGTCGAGCGCACCGCGCTCGCCGAAGCCGAGATCGAGTACCAGGACTACGAGAGCGACGCGATCTGGGTGAAGTTCCCGATCCACTCGGCCAACGGTGCCTTCGGCACCGGCTCGTTCGAGGATTTCGGCTCGTCCTATGTCGTCATCTGGACCACCACTCCGTGGACCATCCCGGCCAACCGGGCCATCAGCTATTCGAGCAAGATCAGCTATGGCCTCTACGAGGTGACCGGCGCGCCCGAGGGGAACTGGGCCTCGAAGGGCGAGAAATACGTCCTTGCCGACAAGCTGGCCGAGGAGACGTTGCAGAAGGCCAAGGTGGAGAGCTTTGTCCGCCTGCACGATGTCGACTGTTCGAAGATCGTGTCCTGCAACCACCCGCTGCGCGGGCTGGGTGGCGGCTACGAGTTCGAGGTGCCGCTGCTCGATGGCGAGCACGTCACCGACGATACCGGCACCGGGTTCGTCCATACCGCTCCCAGCCACGGCCTCGACGACTTCGAGATCTGGATGTCGTCCGGCCGCAAGCTCACCGAGCGCGGCATCGACACTTCCATCCCCTTCGCTGTCGACGATGCCGGCTTCTACACCGCGGCTGCCCCCGGTTTCGAGGGCGCCCGCGTCATCGACGACGCCGGCAAGAAGGGCGACGCCAACAACCGCGTCATCGCGGCGCTCGCCGAGCGCAACGCCATGTTGGCGCGCGGCCGGCTGAAGCACCAGTATCCGCACTCGTGGCGCTCCAAGAAGCCGATCATCTACCGCAACACCCCGCAGTGGTTCGTCTACATGGACCGGCCCTATGCGGCGGAAAAGATCGCGGCGCTGAAGCTCGCCTCCGACCATCCGGAGCGGGTGCAGATCACGCCTGGCGATACCGTCCGCAGCATCGCGCTGACCTCCATCGAGAATACCCGGTTCTACCCGCAGGCCGGGCAGAACCGCCTCCGTTCGATGATTGCCGATCGCCCAGACTGGGTGCTGAGCCGCCAGCGCGCCTGGGGCGTGCCCATCGCCGTGTTCTACAACGAAAGCACCGACACCATCCTGGTCGATGAGATGGTGAACCAGCGCATCGGCGCGGCTTTTGACGAAGAGGGCGCCGACGCCTGGTTCAAGCCGGGCGCCAAGGAGCGGTTCCTCGGGAACGCCGTACCGGATCCGGAGAACTGGACCAAGGTCGATGACATCCTCGATGTCTGGTTCGAAAGTGGCACCACCCATTCGTGGGTGCTGAGCAACCCGCAGAAGTGGCCGGACATGCAGTTCCCGGCCGGCATGTATCTCGAGGGCTCGGACCAGCATCGTGGCTGGTTCCATTCGTCGCTGCTCGAGAGCAGCGCCACCAATGGCTACGCCCCCTATGCAAGCGTCCTGACGCACGGCTTTACCCTCGATGGCGAGGGCAAGAAGATGTCGAAGTCGCTGGGCAATACCACCGCCCCGCAGGACGTCATCAAGCAGTTCGGCGCCGATATCCTCCGCCTCTGGGTGGCCCAGTCCGACTATTCGGACGATCTGAGGATCGGCAAGGAGATCATCAACTCCACCGTCGACAACTATCGCAAGCTCCGCAACACCATCCGCTGGCTGATCGGCAACCTCGCGCATCGCAAGGCTGAGGAAACCGTCGACTATCGCGACATGCCCGAGCTCGAGCAGCTGGTGCTTTCCAAGCTCAAGGACCTCGATCTGCTCGTCCGCGATGCCTATGAGAGCTACGACTACAAGCGCATCGTCGCCGCCCTGTCGAACTTCATGAACATCGATCTCTCGGCGTTCTACTTCGATATCCGCAAGGACGCGCTCTACTGCGATCCGATCTCCTCGGTTCGCCGTCGCGCCAGCCTCACCGTGCTCGATCACGTGTTCGACGCCCTGACCGCCTGGTTGGCCCCGATCCTGGTGTTCACCATGGAAGAGGCCTGGCTCGAGCGCCACCCGGGCGCCGATTCGTCGGTGCACCTCAGGGAGTTCCCGAAGCTCCCCGAGGCATGGACCGATGCCAAGCTCGACGAGAAGTGGGAAGCCATCCGCGAAGTGCGCAAGGTCGTTACCGGCGCCCTGGAAATCGCGCGCCGCGACAAGGTCATCGGCGCTTCGCTGGAAGCCGCACCGAAGGTTTACATCACCGACGACAAGCTCGCGGCCGCTGTCCGCGGCACCGACATGGCGGAAATCTCCATCACCTCGGACATCGAGATCATCGAAGGCGAAGGCCCGGCCGACGCTTTCCGGCTCGACGAAGTCCGCGGCGTCGCCGTGGTCTTTGCCAAGGCCGAGGGGCAGCGCTGCGCCCGCTCGTGGCGGATCCTACCGGAGGTCGGCAGCG
>JAEUMC010000801.1 GCA_016793415.1 Devosia sp.
TTCACCGGCGATTATGCCGGCGACCTGCTCTATGCCACGCTGGAAAAGTTCGGCCTCGCCACCGGCCACTACCAGCAACGCCCCGATGATGGGCTCGAGCTCAAGGACGTGCTCATCGCCAACGCCGTCCGCTGCGTGCCGCCGCAGAACAAGCCGACCGGTGAGGAAATCAAGACCTGCCGCCCGTTCCTCGGCGCGGCGATCGCACACCACCGTCCGCGCGCCTTTCTGGCGCTCGGCCGCATCGCCCACGATTCCCTGCTGGCGACGCTCGGCGAGAAGCGGGCGAAGTTCGCCTTCGGGCACGGTGCCGAGCATCGGCTGTCGAGCGGCGCGATCCTGTTCGATAGTTACCACTGCTCGCGCTACAACACGAATACCGGCGTGTTGACCACGGCAATGTTCGAAGACGTGGTGGGGCGCGCTGCTCGCGCGATTGCGGCCTGGCCCTCCCCGTAGTCGAGACCAACGTCGGCGACGTCTGTCGTGCTCACGAAAACGACAGTTGAACTCGGCCGTAAACAAAGTCTTAATACGCGAACGGAACCGGGACTGAGATCCACGGCCATGCCGCGTCTTGGGATGTTCTTCGCACTGCTGGTCGCGCTGTTGGCGCCGAACGCCAGGGCGGCAGATTCACTTGGCCAGGTGGCGGAGGTAAGGCCCGAGGCGACAGGCGGGTTCGGCGAGGCGCGGGTCAGCCTGCTGAAGGGCTCCGAACTGCGCGAAGGCGAGACAGTCGTCACCGGTCTCAATGGCGAAGTCCAGGTGGTGTTCTCCGACCAAACCCACCTGGTCATCGGCCGCGGCTCGAGCCTGGTGATCGAACGCTACCTGATGCGCAATGACGGCACACCGCAGAAGTTCGCCGTCAACGCACTGTCCGGCACGTTCCGCTTCATTACCGGGAACGGCGACAAGAACGCCTACAAGATCGCTACGCCCACCGGCACGATCGGCATCCGTGGTACCGAGTTTGACTTCACCGTCGAAGGCCGCAGCGGACAAACCAGCGTCGTGCTGTTCCATGGCGCCGTCATCCTTTGCCCCACGGCGGGCGAATGCGTGACGCTCAGCGAGCGCTGCGGCGTGGCGCAACTGGTCTCCAAACGCAAAGCCAATATCGTCACCCGCGAAGCCAAGCGCCTCGAAGTCGCTGGCACTGTCTTCCCCTACGTGACCCAACAGTCGCAGTTGCTGAGCGACTTTCGGGTCAGCCGCCCCGGACAATGCCTCACTCCCCCGCAGCTCGAGCGGGAAACGCCAAGCCGGCTGGCGGTGGTCGATCCGCCGCCCCAGGTCGTGCCCGTACCTGAAGCACCGCCGCCACCACCGCCTCCCGAGACAAAGGGCAATAACGGGCTCGGTAATGGTGGAGAAGGGGACGAGGGGCCAACCGAGCAGGGCAACCCTGGAAAGGGCAAGGGCAAGAACAAGCCCTGACGGCAGTGCGTTTGCGCATGGATGGGCCAAGGTCGCCGTTGACACCTCGCAAAGCCCGGTGACACGCTTGCCTGTCGGATTTTTCTCAGCACCTTCAAAGGGAAGCGTCTATGCAAGTCGTGAAGACCGGAATGACTGTCTTGGTTGCCTCGTTCGCCCTCATGGCAGCGACGATGGCGCAGGCGGAAACGGTGAGCGAGGTCACAGTGATGAACGGTGCCCGCGCCGTCCCCGCAACCGTCGTCGTTCCGGATGGCCAGGGGCCCTTCCCTGCGGTGGTGATGAATCACGGCCACGGTGGCGGCCGGCAGGAAGGCGGCGGCTTCACCCGCCTTGCCAAGGCGCTGGCCGATGCCGGCATCCTCACTATCCGCATGGATTTCCCCGGCAGCGGCGACAGCAAGGAGTCCTTCACCGAGGGCTATCTGAGCAACATGATCTCGGACTCGAACGCCAGCCTCGCCTACCTGCTGGCAAACTTCCCGGCCGATCCTGCTCGTCTGGGTATCCTCGGATACAGCATGGGCGGCCGCATCGCGCTGACCATCGGCGAGACGGAAGGCAATCCGTACAAGGCGATGGGCCTGCTCGCCCCGTCAGCCAATCCCGGCAAGGATCTTCTGCTGTTCTTCGCGGGCGGGTCGGAAGCCGAGTACGAGCGACTCTACGCCGAGGCTTCCAGCGACAAGGGCTATGCCGACTACACGACCATGTTCGGGCAGCAGCAAAAGCTGAGCAAGCAGTGGTTTGACGAGTTGCTGGCGTCCAAGCCACTCGAGAGCGTCAGCGCCTACAAGGGCGCCATGCTGGTGGTCCATGGCGACAAGGACGTGGTGATCAAGCCGGCCGAGAACGAAGCTGTCATCGCCGCCTACCCCAGCGCCTCGATCGTCCTCGTCCCCGAAGCCGACCATGGCTATGGCTTTTACAGCGACCAGCCTGAAGTCACCGCGCTGGTGGAAAGCTCGTTTGCCAAGTTCTTCAGCGACGCGCTGAAGTAGCCGGACTGACCGGAGGGCGACGGTATCCGTCGCTCTCCTCTGCCTGACCGCAGCCGTCGTTAGCCGCGCCCGCCTTCTTTCATGATCCGGGACTTGTCGCGGTTCCAGTCACGGTTGCGCTCGGTTTCGCGCTTGTCGAAACTCTTCTTGCCCTTGCCGACGCCGATCAGCAGCTTCGCCCGGCCCTGCTCGTTGAAGTAGAGCTTCATCGGCACGATGGTGTTGCCGGCGCGCTCGACATCCTGGCTCAAACGCGCCAGTTCCTTCTTCTTCACCAGCAGCTTACGCGGCCGCTTCTCCTCGTGGTTGAAGCGGTTGGCCTGCAGGTATTCGGGGATATGGGCGTTGATCAGCCATAGCTCGCCGCGCTCCGGCGAGGCATAGGCCTCGGTGATCTGGGCCTTGCCGGTGCGCAGCGACTTCACCTCGGTGCCGGTCAAGACGATGCCGGCCTCGAGCGTGTCGGTGATTTCATAATCGTACCGGGCCCGGCGGTTCTCCGCGATCGGGCCGGTGACGATCATCGCCGGTTTGTTGGGTGACTTGGCCATGAGCTCCAGCCAGTAGTGATTGGCGAACAGCGAGTAGCCGGAAGGCGAAGAGGCCACTCCCCTATTCGCAACTCGCTCCCTTAGTTGGGCAGCAGACCCGCATGCGACAAGGCCGCGTCGATCGCCTTCTCGTTGTCCTTGGACACCGGCACCACCGGCAGGCGGAACTCGTTGCGGCAGAGCCCGAGCCGCGCCGCCGCATATTTGACGCCGCCGGGATTGTTCTCGAGGAACAGCGCCTTGTGCAGCGGGAACAGCTTGTCCTGCAGCGCCAGCGCTTCGGCGAAATT
>JAEUMC010000851.1 GCA_016793415.1 Devosia sp.
GGCGCCCCTCACCCTAGCCCTCTCCCCAAAGGGGCGAGGGGGCGCATGTTGCGCCGGCAGTGCCAAATGGCATCAATACCGGATCGGCCGGCGCCGCTTGATCTCGGCGATGCGCTCGGCATCGGCTTCTGCGCTGAGGTAGCGGCCGCGTTCGAGGATTTCGAGGGTGTATTCGCGGTAGGTGAGCCCCATCGCCTGGGCGCGGCGGGCCCGCATCACCGCGATATCGTAGGGTACGTCGTTGAAGGCCTTTTCGCTGGCCGCCCTCCATTCGAAATAGTTGCCGATGCCATTGTTGCCCCAGGGCCGCGGGGAATCGTCGAGCGGCGGGCCGCCATTCGAGAGCGGGGCCGCAGGGGCAGGGGCTTCGGTGTCGTCGATCGGCTGGCGCTTGAGCATGTCGCCATGTTCGGGCGGCAGGGCGACAAGATCAATGCAGCTGGCGTTATGGCAGCCATCAATGCCGCGGATGGATCAGGCGCATGCGTACAAACCGGCAGACCCGGTTTGTGATGGCGCCACGGCCGGCGAGGCGGCGTATGATCGGCGGGCGGGGCGGCTGTTCATTCGAGGGGATCTCGAAATGCCAAAGGGTCTGCCGATTGCCACCATCATCCTGTTCTCGCTGGCGCTGCTGCTGCCATCGGCCGCCGGCGCAACCGACGGCCGCGGTGCGATACGCGGCTGCGAGACCAACAAGAGCTGCACCTACAACGTCAACGACGACGGCTCGGTCGATCTCGACGTGGTCCAGGCCGACGGCTCGTACAACTGGGTGCATTGCCCGCCGCGCGGCGATTGCATCTGCAAGGTGTGCCGCACCAAGGGCGGCGACCTGACCGGCATCGCCGGGGCGAACAAGTATCTCGGTTCGCTCGGCCTGCACTAGGGCGGCGCGATCAGGCGCGGGTCTCGGCGCCGGTGATGGTGCCGAACAACCGCTCGAGGAAACCCTGGTCGCGGTGGCCCTCGCTCTCTTTCTTCAGCTGCACCAGCAGCGCGCTGGTGGCATCGAGCCGCTGGCAGGCGAGGGTGGCGACGTGCAGGGCGGCGATCGGGCTCTGTTCGAGCCAGCGCAGCCCATCCTCGATATGGCGCACCTCCACCGGGGTGAGCGCGGTGACATTGGCCGAGTGATCGGCGCCGAGCAGGATGCTCATCTCCCCCACCAGCGTGCCGGGCTCGGAGATGCGCGCCACCTCGACGCCCTCGCGCTCCACCACCAGCCGGCCCGAAACGAGGATGAACAGCTCGCCGCGCGACTCGCCGGTTTCGATCAGCCGTTCGCCGCGCGCGAGGCTCAGCGTCGGATAGGCATTGGTCAGCGCCAAGAGATTGGCCATGGTCGAAAGCTCCCCCGATTGACGGCAGGCTAGCTGCACAGGGCGTAGCCGTCGAGTCGGTGCGAGCGGCCGCCGGCGTGGCTAGTGCACCGTCACGGTGCCCTTCATCGAGGGATGGATCTTGCAGATATAGGCATGGGCGCCGGCAGCGCTGACGGTGACGGTGGCGCGCTCGCCGGTCGACAACCGGCCGGTGTCGAAGGCGCCGTCATTGGCGGTGGCGGTGTGGGGGGCGCTGTCCTGGTTGACGAAGGTGATGGTGTCGCCGGCGGCGACGGTGAGCTTGGCCGGCTTGAACTTGTGTCCCTGGATGGTGACGGTGTGCCCGGCCGCTTCGGCAGGCAGTACGCCCAAGGCGAGCCCGCCGACGGCCAGCGGCACGGCCAGGGCAATAACGAGGAACGGATGGCGCATAAGGGCCTCCTCTCAGGATGGCGGCTGAAGGCTAGGAGCCGGCAGGCGGCGACGCAATGCAGCGTCACGCAGTGGTGAAGGCGCCATCGGTCCTTATCGCTGATGTCGGCAGTCGGGCGCCCTCTCCCGCTTGCGGGGGAGGGCTATCGCATATGACCGCGATGGGCACCTCTTGCCTTCTCCCCTTGTGGGAGAAGGTGGCGCGTAGCGCCGGATGAGGGGTGCGCGCAACGAAGTGTAGCGCGGCCGGAGCGAAGCGACGGACGATGAGTACGCGGAGAGAACCCCTCATCCGACCTTCGGCCACCTCGCGGCGAGGGCTTCGCCCTCGTCCGCCGACCACAAGGGGAGAAGGCCACCCAACTACTGGCGGTGCTCCATATGCGATAGCCCTGCCCGCAGGCGGGAGAGGGAGTCCCGACTGCACGCCTCGTGCCTGGGCAAATCCCACCGAAACACTGTGGACTCTGCAAAAGCCTCATCACTAGAACAAAACACGAACACTTGCCGGAGACGCGCCATGCCCAGACACACCATCGCCCTCAACGGCCGCACCACGCGGCACACCAAGTTCACCCAGGACGAGGTGGAAGCGCTGCTGCAGAAGGGCTTCCGCTTTGCCATCTACCATCCCGCCGGCGACGAGTTCCGGCTCAGCCTGCCGCTGCAGACCATCGAGGATCGGGCGCATGGCACGCTGACCATCGAGCAGGGGTGAGGGGCTCAGTTGAGCCGTTCGGTCAACGTCACGCTGATGGCATCGCCGACGCGCTTGCCCAGTTGCTGGCGCAGCTCGGCGGCGACCGGCAGCTTATGCGTGCCGTTGCCGAGCGCCATGAAGCTGGAGCGGAACGGCTGGCCATCCATGGTGCCGGCGACCTTGACCAGGCCGCGGGTGCCGAAGAAGGCAACGGACTCGGGCCAGACGAGGTAGGTCCAGCCGCCCTTGGCGGAACTCTGCACCAGGGTGGCTTCGAAGGTGGTGGGAAGAGTGGCTGACATCATCGGCTCCTTTCGCCTGTCTATGCCTATGTCGGGCGAGCAGGGGCGATTTCGACAGGGGATTGATTTCACGCTTGCTGCGGATCTGCGCTGGCCAGTGCCTGGCTCGCCCCTAACCCGTCCACCTGTCACCAATGCCGCCCCAAACGCGATGTCATCCCGGCGAAGGCCGGGGCCCATCCTGAGGTGTGGCGGCTCAAGCGCAAGCCCCTCACCATCTCAGGATGGGCCCCGGCCTGCGCCGGGGTGACACGGTGCGTGGGGTGATATCTGTGACGAGGCCCTTCGTCCCAGTTAGCGCATAAGAGCGGAGCCTGGGGGTCATCCTGGCGCTGGCTCGGGCTGCGAGTTGGGTCCCTGCTTTCGCAGGGATGACACCGAGTTTGGGGTGATCGCCTGTGGATCAGCGCGTCAGAGCAGCGCCCTTACCGAACCAGCATCACCTGCGACAGCGGCAGGAATTTCGCGCCGCTTTCGGCTGGGGTGAGCACGTAGCCGCCGGCGTCGCAGAGGTTGACCCGGCCTTCGCGCCGGTTCTCGCCGACCCGGGCGCTGATGGTGGCGCTGCACTCGCTGCCGGGCACCGTGACGGTGAAGGTGAGGCGAGCGCCGGGGGCGAGCTTCTTGAAGCCGCTCACCTCGCCGCCCTTCACCTTGATGCTGGTTATCGGCCTCGAGAGATTGTTGTGCAGGGTGAAGGCGTGCTCGGCGGCAGCCACCGGCCAGGCGGCGCAAACAAGGAAGCCGGCGAGCGCGGCGCGGACGATCAGGCGCATGGATGAACCCGTGGATTGGTGCGGAGTGGCGGAGTGCCTAGGGGACGCCCGCGGATTAGCGGGGGAAGGCGCCTTGCGGGGCGCTGAACATTTCCTGGCGGTCGGCCGGCGGGGCAGGCGGCTCGTCATTGGGCAGATGCAGGGCGTTGAACAGCCGGCTCATCAGGTCGCTCTCGGATTTGCCGCCCTGCTTGCGCTTGTGCTCGACCAGCAGCGCCGAGGTGGCGTCGAGCCGGCTGGCCATCAGGTAGGCCATGCGGAAGGCGAAATCGGCATCGTTGGAGAGCGTGCTGCGCGCATCGGAAAACACCCGCACCCGGCTCTCCTTGGTGGCGCGCACCGTGGCGCTGGTGGGAGTGCCGAGCACCACCGACATTTCGCCCACCACCGAGAAGGGCCGCGACACGGTGGCGATCTCGACGCCATCGCGGATCACCCCAAGTTCTCCCTCCTCGAGCACATAGAGGCTGCCGCCCGGCGCGCCCTGGGTAATCAGCACCTCCCCCGGCGTCAGGCGGACGGTGGTGTAAGACGACGCAGGCGTAACTGGATTATTCATGGTGCGGCCTCCCCAAACCGGCAAATGTGACAACCTATGCCTTTGGCAGGGCGGTGGAAAGGGGCAGGAGGCAGCCGGCTTATTACAGGATCGTGCCGCAATGCTGCCGATATGGGGACAAGCGACGCGGCAGGACTTGGTGGGCGGAGAACTGCCCGCTAGCCTCGGCGCGATACGTCATGACGGGGGATGTTCAATGCTGCGAAGGATTGGGTGCGGACTTGCCGCCCTGCTGCTGACGGCGGGCCTCGCGACGCCGGGCCTGGCGCGGGAGCTGCCGCACCGGCTGCATATCGAGCCCTATGATGGCGGCAAGCAGATCCAGGTGATCGTCGGCTTCATCATCACCAGGGCCGAGTGCCGGCACCTGATCGCCGCCTATCGCGAGCGCGCCAAAGGCGGGCAGGTGAGCGTGCACCGGCCGATCGACAGCAAGTCGCGCGGCCGCGGGCCGTGGTGCGTCGACAATCTCGACGGGCGCGGCGTCACCTTCAACGACGACCTGTTCGACTGGGAGCCGTATTCCGGGGCCGAGCGCCGGCGGTAGCGGGATACTGGGCGCGGAGGCCTGACTACGGCGATCGTGCGCGCGACAGCAATCGGGCCAGCGCGCTGCCGCGGCCGGCCCGATCGATCATCTGGTGGTGACGACGCCGTCCAGCGCCTCGGGGTTGACCCAGCCGGTCAGGCGGCGGCCGGGCTGGCGCAGCGAGACCTGGCAATAGCCTGATAGTTCGGTGCATTCATGCAGCATCACCCGGTCGCCCTTGGCCAGCTGGCCGAACGGCCGATGGCCGGGGTTACGGAAGATCGGGGTCGAGCGCAGCACGGTGACCTCAGGGAAATCCTGCGCCAGGGCAGGGGGTGCGAACGAGCCGGGCGCGACGAGCGTCGTGAGCAGGGCGAGCGCGGCGGCGTGGCGTCTGCCCGGCATGGTGCCAGGGCCCGTCACTGCGTCGATACGGCGCCATCGAGCGCCGTGGCATCGACCCAGCCGATATAGGGATGCGGGCCCTGCAGCTGCCCGACCCGGCACCAGGTCGGCTTGCCCACGCATTCGTACAGCCTGAGCCGCTCGCCCTTGGCAATGCTAGTGACCCGCCGCCCATCCGGCGGCGGCGCCCGCAGCAGGTCGGTGGCGCGGACGGCGGCGACTTCCGGGAAGGATTGAGCAAAGGACGGGGCAGGCAAACAGGCGGCCGCAATGGCCAGGGCGATGACGCTAAGCTTCGGCAGCATTTGATGTTTTACCTCGCGTTGCGGAATGCAACGAGGCGAACATGAAAGTCATATGATGAATTGAGGATGAACTGGTCGTGGGGAGCGCCGAATACAGGGTGAGTGTTGACGGCGGAAGCAACCTTGCGGCTCAATCTGTGCATTCTAATGTGTGAACGTGCGCCTTGAGATGCCGCCCGACGACGCGGTCCAGCACCTAAGCAGTTCCAGAGAGCGACGAAGCGCATGTGAGGATAGCGCTAATGCACCGCATGCACTAACCTAGCTAGCTTGCGGGAGGGCTACGATGTTACGAAGCTGGACGATTGGCAATTTCAAGTCATTTTCGGGCTTGACCGAATTGTCATTAGCTCCAATCACAATTCTTGCTGGCGCCAACAGTAGTGGAAAGAGTACTCTTATACAGAGCATGCTGCTAATTAAGCAAACTATGCAATACGCGCCGATTCATAGGGCGCTTGGTCTGAACGGACCTCTATTAAAACTTGGACGTTTTGACGACGTGATTAATTCTGGCTCCGAAGATAACCATATTACCATCGGTTGGGAGATCGATCAGCTATCCTCATATGGAAGCTCCGGCGTTTACGGCCCGAATCGAGTCTACTTTTCCAGTGGTTCCTCTGAGGTCAGTTCAGCCTCTGTGACTGCCAAGTTCACTGTACTTCCGCCCCCGCGGACCGAGGGCGAGTCGTCCCAAGAACTCGCAGGGGCTAACGTCGAATTGGCGCAACTACAGCCGGTTCTGGCTTGGGTGTCGTGCGACGTCAGACCGGCCTTGTCCGGTGATCCCCGAACGGCATCCGCAAGTATTATCCTAGAAAGAAAGATTAGTCCGTCTGCCGGACCGGCGACGGAGAAAATGAACGATTACGCTAAAGATATCCTGAAATATGACGTAAAAAAGATCGACGAACAAAGTCAGTCGGACGTAATAAAGCAGAAGCCTGGCGCGAAGATACTTGGCGCCGGGGCTCGTCACTTTCTTCCGTCGCAAGTCGGATTTCGATTTGATCGGCAGAGGTACATTGCTCAGAAGATATCTGAAAGATTGTGCAGTCAAGGCCTCAGCTCTAGCTTGTTGTATCTGGAGCAGGACATTGAGCAATATGCTTTGCCCGTTTCAGTTTCCGACCGCTTCCTTGATCGGATAATCGAAACAAGAAGTGCACCAATGGACCTGATTGACCGCAGCCAGCCGATGCCGTTTGCCGACATCATCAGTGGCCTGAAGGGACTGCCGTACTCAGTCGACGACCTGGCAGTGCGTGTCGAAGGTATCCTCCGCAACTATCCTCGGCAGAGGCAGATTGTTAGAGCGAGTTTGGCGGAGTATCGCGAGGAATTTGAAGCCGTAATATTTGAATCTCAAGGTGACACGGGTGACATTGGATTTGAGTTCGGGTTCCCCCGCGTAATAGCTAGCGTAAACGAGCAGCTGGGTGCCTTCTTTCAATCTTCTATCCACTACCTTGGTCCCCTGCGTGACGAACCCAGGCCGATCTATCCGCTTGAAGCGTTGATTAACCCAAAGGACGTTGGTTATCGCGGCGAGCATACCGCAGCCGTCCTGGATCTCCACCGAGAGACGTCGGTCCGGTATTTCAGTACACGCGACGCAGAGAAGCTATTTTCAGCTAAGGCGGTCCGCGGAACATTGCATAGCGCTGTCGTCGAGTGGTTGTCTTATTTGGGCGTCGCGGAGGCGGTAAGCACGGCAGACCTGGGAAAGATCGGGCATCAGTTGCAGGTTAGCGTTGATAGGGGTGCCGAGTCGCATGACCTTACAAACGTTGGCGTTGGTGTGAGCCAGTTGTTACCGATTGTTGTGATGTCGCTTTTGGCGGACTCGCCGTCGTGCCTGATATTCGAACAACCAGAACTGCATTTACACCCGAAGGTTCAAGCGCGATTGGCCGATTTCTTTTTCTCGCTTAGTCTGCTTGGTAAGCAATGTATCCTTGAGACGCACAGCGAGTATCTCGTAGAGAGATTTAGGAGGAGAATAGCGGAAGCGCCCGGCGATGTTCTTAACGAACGTGTGAAGATATTCTTCACTGAGAAGGTTAAGGGACAGACGAGGTGCCGCGAGGTAAAACTTAGCCGATATGGCTCGGTGCTCGACTGGCCGCCGGATTTCTTCGACCAAGCGCAGACAGAAACTGAGTCGATACTCAGGGCGGCGCAAAAGAAGCGTAATGATGAAAAGAACACGGGGCACTAGGTCGTCAATTGAAGCCGTTAGTTTTCATGGATATGTCGCTATTTGCGATACCTAATGCAGCCGTCAGTGCAAATGAGGTGGAGACGATTTTTGAACGGGTACGTCTTTGGGCGACACGCGCGGAACGACAGAGCGCTGTGGAGTTTATGGTCGAGTCCGATGCGGTTGGTGTACTAAGTGCGGCGAACTGTTTTCCGGCGACTAATAACATTCAGGCGTTATTGGATTTGTTCGACCTTTCGGCTGTGTATTCGGCGAGAGACTTAAATGCACGCATCTTCTCTATTTTGGAACGAGTGTCGGCGGTTTCCGACAGTTTCGACACTGCGCTGGCAGACTGCGACTTTCCTGAACAAGAGGATTTGGAAGTTCTACCGGCCCAAGAACTACGTGGCAGCTCAATGCGGACACTTGGGAGTGTGTGCTTACTGGCTTTAGAGCGGCGACGCCCAGCGGGCATGATGTTTATCGTGCCGGGTTATCCGGCAGATGCCGGCGAGCGTCTCGTCCGCGGGACGATTACAACGTTAGGCGGGCAGGAGACGGCAGTTAATGAGGCAATAGCACTGGTGCCTGAGCCGAGAGACCTCCTTGACGCTATTGACCCCCAGTTGTTGTGGAATTTGGCCGAGGATGGGCGCGAGATTCATTTCGCTATCGCATTGACCGCAAGACGTCTTACAGGGGGAGCGGACTGCGTACCCGATGAAGCGCTAGTCGCGTGTTGCGTGGGGGAGGGCTTCTTTGACTCGTTAGGAAGAAATCAAGCCTCAGGCAGAGGTGCGTTCGCCAATACGACGCGTGAGCGATGTGCTCAACTTCTAGGAGGCATATTTCAAGGCCATGTTGGGGATTTTGGCGAGGAGCGTTTGAGTGATCGATCAGCGGCCAAGCGGGTCCACATCGGCAAGGCACATCAGGCCCTGCGGCTAATGTACTGGTTGTCCCCTGATGGAGAGATCGAGTTCGCAAACATTGGACCCAAGCGAGAACTACTGATCCATCGAGGAAGTCCTCACACTGCCCAAACGTCAGCGTTCTAGGGAGACCCCGCGGCTCACGGCTAATACTCTTGCCAGAGCTACTCCCTACCCTCCAACGCGCCCAACTCTATCTCCCCGAAGCGTTTCACCTCAGTTCGCAATCTTGCCGCCGCCATTTCGAGCGTAGCTCCTGTGGCCTTCCTTCGTGAAAATCACACCACTGGAGCGATCTTTGCCATCGGCGCGGGGCGAGTCTCAATTCAGCTTCGCGGGCTTGAACGCGCTAGTCTGACGAACCCTCCAACACGTCCAACTCCATCTCCCTTAGCCGCTTCACCTCATCCCTCAACCGTGCCGCCTTCTCAAATTCTAGGTTCGTGGCAGCCTCGCGCATCTCCCGCTCCAGGTCCTTGATGACCGCAGCCAGGTTCGCCCCGGCCTGCACCTTCTCTTTCCCGCTCTTGTCCTTGCCGATCGAGACGGTGACGTGGTCCTGTTCGTAGATGCTGTCGACGATTTCCTTGATGTTGGATTTCACCGATTGCGGGGTGATGCCGTTGGCGACGTTGTAGGCGGTCTGCTTTTCGCGGCGGCGGGTGGTTTCGGCCATGGCGCGTTCCATGGAGCCGGTGATGTTGTCGGCGTAGAGGATGACCTTGCCGTCGACGTTGCGGGCGGCGCGGCCGATGGTCTGGATCAGTGAGGTCTCGGAGCGCAAGAACCCTTCCTTGTCGGCATCGAGGATGGCGACGAGGGCGCATTCGGGGATGTCGAGGCCTTCGCGCAGCAGGTTGATACCGACCAGCACGTCGAAGGCGCCGAGGCGGAGATCCCGGATGATCTCGATGCGCTCGATGGTGTCGATATCGGAGTGCATGTAGCGGACGCGAATGCCCTGCTCGTGCATGTACTCGGTGAGATCTTCGGCCATGCGCTTGGTGAGCACCGTGACCAGGGTGCGGTAGCCGGCCTTCGAGACCTGGCGGATCTCGTCGACCACGTCGTCGACCTGGGTTTTTGCGGGCCGAATCTCGACCGGCGGATCGATCAGGCCGGTGGGGCGGATGACCTGTTCGGCGAACACGCCGCCCGACTGCTCCATTTCCCAGGCGCCGGGGGTGGCCGAGACATAGACGGTCTGCGGCCGCATGGCGTTCCACTCCTCGAAGCGGAGCGGGCGGTTGTCCATGGCCGAGGGCAGGCGGAAGCCGTATTCGGCGAGCGTGGCCTTGCGGCGCAGGTCGCCGCGATACATGGCGCCGAGCTGGCCGACGGTGACGTGGCTTTCGTCGATGAATACCAGGGCGTTGTCGGGCAGGTATTCGAAAAGAGTCGGCGGCGGCTCGCCGGGCTTGCGGCCGGAGAAGTAGCGCGAATAGTTCTCGATGCCGGCGCAGGAGCCGGTGGCTTCCATCATTTCGAGATCGAACAGGGTGCGCTGCTCCAGCCGCTGCGCTTCGAGGAAGCGGCCGGCGCCGTTCAGCTCCTGCAGGCGGGCGGCGAGCTCCTTCTTGATCTCCTTGATGGCGCCGGTGAGGGTGGCGCGCGGCGTCACATAGTGGCTGTTGGCGAAGATGCGGACCGAGAGCAGGTCGGAGGATTTCTTGCCGGTGAGCGGATCGAACTCGGAGATCGACTCGATCTCGTTGCCGAACAGGGTGATGCGCCAGGCGGCATCTTCATAGTGGGCGGGGAACAGTTCCACCGTGTCGCCGCGGACCCGGAAGGTGCCGCGGACGAAGCCGGTGTCGCCGCGCTTGTATTGCAGCTGGGTGAGCGAGCGCAGCAGCTCCTGGTGATCGACCTTCTGGCCCTTCCTCAGGTCGAAGGTCATGGCGGTGTAATCTTCCACCGAGCCGATACCGTAGATGCAGGAGACCGAGGCGACGATGATGACGTCGTCGCGTTCGAGCAGGGCGCGCGTCGCCGAGTGGCGCATGCGGTCGATCTGCTCGTTGATGGTCGATTCCTTCTCGATATAGGTGTCGGTCCGCGGCACATAGGCTTCGGGCTGGTAGTAGTCGTAGTAGGAGACGAAATACTCGACGGCGTTGTCGGGGAAGAACGACTTCATCTCGCCATAGAGCTGCGCCGCCAGCGTCTTGTTGGGCGCGAGGATCAGGGCCGGGCGCTGGGTGCGCATGATGGTCTGCGCGGCGGTAAAGGTCTTGCCTGAGCCGGTGACGCCGAGCAGCACCTGATCGGTCTCGCCGTTCTCGATGCCTTCCACCAGGTCGCCGATGGCGGTGGGCTGATCGCCGCGCGGCTCGTAGGCGGTGACCAGCTTGAACGGCACGCCGCCTTCGGATTTTTCGCGCGGGGCAGGGCGGTGCGGGCGCCACTCGGTATTGCCCTCCACCTCCTTGCGGCCGTGCAGGATGATGTCTTCAAGGGCTTTTACGGTGGCCGAGATGCCGACCGTCTGCGCGCCGGCCAGCGACTGGCCGGGCATGTTCTTCGCCTTCACCTTTTTCTTCGAAGTCTCGAGCGCCTCGCGCAGCTGCTCCATCACCTCGGGGTCTTTGGCCGCCTGGCGGCTGATGTCACGCGCGGTGATGTGACCGGAGGGGAGGTGGCCGAAGCCGGCCTGGTCGGATTCACCCATGCCGCCGAAATCCGGGCGATCGACCGAGTTGGCTTTGGACTTGGGGGCTTTGAGCTGCATGCCGGTGGCGGCGGAGCGGGCCGACTTGGTCTTTTTGTCCTCGCGCCGGACGGGCTGGGCTTTCTCCTGCGCCAAGGGGCCGTCGGCCTTCTTGACTCGCGGCGTGTCGAAGTCGTCGCTGCGCACCGGTTGGGGCTTCAACGGCTGGATGCCGGTGCCGGCGGCCTCGGCGGCGCGGCGGGCGGCATTGTCGAGGGCGCGCTTGTTCTTCAGGCGCTCCTGCGGCAGCCGCTTGTTCATCTGCTCGGCTTCGGCCTTTTCGATCTCGCCGATGAAGTCGTCGATGGAGAAGTCGGAAACCGGCTTTTTCGGGGGCATGGCGGACTCTCGGCGGTTCGATCGTGGGGCTACCCCTCACCCCAGCCCTCTCCCCAAAGGGGCGAGGGGGCGCTGGGGCGACGGGAGCTGCTTCAGCGAGCACCATAGATAGGTGTGCTGTCAGAATCTGTCAGTGTTGTCGTGGTTCGACAGCAATATAGGGCGTGGCGAACGGAATGTGAACGGGGTGCCAAAGGCACGGTGCCCACCTCCCCCTTGAGGAGGGAGGTGGGGGCGGTGCCTGGGGCTGGACTGAGCCCAAGCACCGGCCGGCACCCTCCCCGTGACGGGGAGGGATGGGGTGGGGTGTGCCGCGGACTCGATGGTGCTTTGGTCTCCAGACCGCAAAGGTGCCGGCCGCAGGCACCGAGCCCGCTGCACACCCCCTCCGAGCGCCGCTAGCTCGCTACGCTCGCAAGCTTTGCTGGCGTCCCCCGTCAAGGGGGAGGTGGGTGCGGTGCTTGTGGAGGGATCCGGCCTCAAGCAGCACGATGGGACCGCTACCATTGGATGGGCCGGTGTGGACGTTTTGCCCTTTCCCCCGCCGGCTTGGGCCGACAAGAATGGTAGTGAGGGGGAGCCATGGATTCGCGGCTGTACTGGCTGGCGCTGGCGGCATTTGTCGGGGCCATCGAAGGGGGCCTGATCGCCGGATTGCTGCCGCTGATCGGCGCCGACCTCGGGGTGAGCCTGGGGCAGGCGGGGCTGGTGGTGCTGTTCTACTCGCTGGCCTATGCGTTCGGTCCGCCGCTGCTGGCGCTGCTGCTCGGCGGGGTGGGGCGGCGGCGGATCCTCGCCGGGGCGGAGTTCGGCTTTGCGCTCTGTGCGCTGCTGATCGTGCTGTCGACGACGTTCGAGCTGCTGGTGGTGGTGCGCACGGCACTGGCGGTGGTGGCCGGCACCTATACCGGCACCGCCATGGCGACGGCGGCGATGATCGCGCCCTATGGCAAGCGCGGCCGCTACATGCAGGTGATCAGCATGGGGCAGGCGATCGCGGCTTTGGCCGGCGTGCCGCTCGGCGCCTGGATCGCGGCGCAGTTCGGCTGGCGCGTCGTTTATGTGATGCTGGCGATCATGGCCGGGCTGGCGGCGACGGCGCTCTATCTGCGCCTGCCGCGCGGCATGCACGGCGACACGCTCACCATCCGCGACCGGCTGCGGGTGCTGCGCAACCCCGGCGTCGGCCGGGCGCTGTTCTCCACCCTGCTGTTCATGATCGGCTCGTCGCCGCTGATCGTCTATATCGGCGCGCTGATGACGGCGGTGGGGGTGCGCTACGAGACGCTGCCGCTGGTGCTGCTGGCCGGCGGCATCGGCGCCGTGGCGTGCAGCGCCACGGCCGGGCGGATGTCGGACCGGTTCGGCAGCGGCCGCACGGCCACCATTGCCGGGCTGGCGGTGATCGTGGTGATGCTGGTGTTCTTCGGCCTCGCCTGGCTGCCCCGGGAGTTTGCCCTGCCGGCGCTGATGCTGACCGTGGGGGCGCAGGGCTTTGTCGGCCGCACCTATTCGATCGCGGTGGCCAGCCACATGGCGCAGATCGCGCCCGGCGCCGTGCCGGTGGCGATCTCGCTCAACATGTCGGCCTTCATGATCGGCATGGCCGTGGCGGCGGCAATGGGTGGCATCGTACTCGACAGCTGGGGCGCCATCGCCCTGCCGCTGATCGGCGCGCCGCTGGTGGGGCTGGCGCTGCTGGTGTGGCGCACCGTGCCGGAGGGGGCGGACAACCGCGAGGAGGGCTGAGGGCGCGGGCCGGCTAGGCCGGCGCCACCTGGCCGAGGCAGGCGGCGAGCAGGGCCGCGGTGGCCTTGATCTGCGGCGCGCCCCTGAGGTCGCGGTGATAGGCGATCCAGGCGTCGCGGCGGAAGCTGCCGGGCTCGGCTTCGACCAGGTCGGGCGCGGCGGTACGGGGCACGAAATCGGGCAGCACGGCGATGCCGAGCCCGGCGCTCGCGGCAGCGCATTGGGTGACGAAGTCGTTGCTGCGCAGCAGCAGCGGACGGTTGCCGGCCAGTTGCTTCAGCCAGAGCTGGTTCGGCGTGTCGTCGAGATCGGCGCTGAGCCCGATGAAGCCGCGTTCGGCTGCCGGGTGGGCGGCGAGGTAGGCGGGCGCGGCATAGGCGCGATAGGTGACGGCGCCGGCGCGGCGAACCACCAGGGTATTGTCGTCGGGACGCGACAGGCGGAGCACGATGTCGGCCTCGCGCCGGGTCAGCGAAGCGGCATGGCTCTCGCCCAGAAGCTGCAACTGGATGGCCGGATGCTCGCGGTGAAACTGCGCCAGCCGCGGCGCAATCAGATGCGAGGCGATCACCGGCGGCGTGCTGACCGCCACCTCCACCACGGCGGCGCGCGCGCCGGCCAGCAGCGTGCGCTCGAGCGACAGGGTCTCGGCCAGCATGCGCCGCGCCGTGGCGGCCACGTCCTCGCCGGCGGGGGTGAGCAGGTAGCGGCCGGACCGCCGATCGACCAGGCGCCGACCGAGCTCCACCTCGAGCGCAGCGACGCGCCGTGCCACGGTGGCATGTTCGACGCCGAGCGAACGGGCAGCGCCGAGCAAGGTTCCGGCATCGGCCAGGGCGACGAAGTGGCGAAGGTCCTGCCAGTCCAGCATGTCAAAATTCTCACAGTCGATGTGCTCGATTGGGGAATTTCGCACATCGGTGGGCTGATGCAAGTTCGTCGCCGTCAACAACGGAGATGACGATGAACAAGCGACGCGTGGTGCGGATCGAGGCAAAGCCCGGGCTGGCGGCGGAGGCGCGCAACGCGCTGCTCGAGCTGCAGCAGGCCACGGTGGCGGAGCCCGGTTGCGCCGAGTTCGGTTTCTTCCAGGGCCTGGCAGATGGGCACGCCTTCCTGCTGGTCGAGGATTTCGTCGACCAGGCAGCGCTCGACCTGCACATGGCGGCGCCGTACACCCAGGCATTCTTCAACAGGGAGCTTGTGGCGGGCGTCACGCCGATCCAGAAAGACTGGATGGGCTGACGCGCGGGCCGCTTGTCCGGCGCGCCATTGCAGGGGACGGGCGCAATGAAGAAGTTCAGCGGCGATATGGGGCCGGTGCTGCTGGAGCCATGGGGCACCTGGCACCAGCGCAGCGAAGGCCATCCGCGGTTGCAGCGGCTGGTGATGTGGCTGGGCCGGCGGCTGCAGCCGCGGCAACTCGAAATGGATGCCGCACGCTTCGCCGAGGACCCGTTCGCCAATGTCTGGGAGCCGGAGGCGCTGGCGCAGGTTCGGGAGTTGCTCGGCCGCGTCGCGACCGCCGGCGCCGCAATCGAGGCGCCGCTCTACCTGTTCTGGGGCACGCTGCTGGGGCATGTACGCGAGGGCCGCATCCTGGCCTGGGACGACGATGTCGACCTGGCGCTGTTCGAGCCGGCGTATGCGCCGGCGCTGACAGCGGCGCTGCAGGCCACCGGGCTGCAGGTGGTCAAATACAACTCGATCCTGAAGGTGTTCGACCCGGCCCGGCCATCGACCACCGGCAAGGAGTGGGGTTTTCCGTTCATCGACATTTTCGTCTACCAGCCCGAAGGCACGGGCGGCCCGTGGGATGCGCCGCCCTTCGACGCGGCGCTGCTGCTGCCCGGGCGCCCGGTGACATTCGAAGGGGCCGTGCTGCGCGAACCCGAACAGCCGCTGGCGGTGCTGGACCAGCACTATCGCGGCTGGCGCAACCAGGAGAAATCGACCTGGTGGAACCATCGCGAGGAACGGCAGATGCGGATCATCGCGGTGCGGAAGATCAGGACGGACGCGAACGGCAGGAAGCTGGGGTAGGGGCGGGGGAACGCGCCGGCACTGCCGGCGTCAGGCTAGGCATCCCGCAACGTCCCGGCCTTGTAGCGCTCCACCACCCGGCTGACGATCTGGCGCGAGGAAATCGTCGTGGTGTAGGGCACCTGGCGCAGCCCGCCGGTGCGGGCGAGGTCACCGTACCAGAACAGCAGCTGCTCCGCGCTCATGTCGTCGCCGTGGCAGACATAATGTGCGCCGATCTGGTCGAGGAAGGCCCGGGTGCAGTGCAGCGGCGCCGGAGTATCGAGCACGCGATCGACATGGCGGCAGCTCTCGACCACGGCGCGGCGTTCGTCAAAGCTGAGGATCGGCGGCGGCTTGAAGCTGGCGACGTCGAGATCGCTGACCAGCCCCACCACCAGGCGGTCGCCGAGCGCGCGGGCGCGGCGAAAGAACTCGACATGGCCGTGGTGGAACAGGTCGCACACCACATCGACATAGATCCATACCGGCTGCGCCGGTTCCGCCTCGCTCACATCGCCCCCCAAGACAATCAGCTGGTCGGCACTTCGACGAACTTCGCCAGCTGCCCGATCACCGTGCCCCAGCCGTCATAGAAGCCCAGTTCGGCGTGCCTGTCGCGCGCCGCGCGGTCGGAATGCATGACACGGGCGGCATACTGGGTGCCGCCATTCACCTCGTCGAGGGTGATCTCGGCGGTGATGAAGCTGTTCGGCGCCGGGCGGAAACCGCCGAGCAGGGCATCGGTGAAGATCAGCCGGCGCTGCGGTTCGACAACGATGAAGCAGGCATCCATATGCGGGGCAAAGGGCTCGCCGTCCTCGCTGATCTCGGTGACCAGCGGGCCGCCGGCAACTGCCTCGAAGCGGACCGCCCGGCAGGTGGCCGGCTCGGGCACCCACCATTGCTCGAACTGCCGCGGCTCGGTCCAGGCCTGCCAGACACGGGCACGGGGCGCCCGGATGAAGCGCTCGATGCGGAGGTCGCGTTCGGGGTCGAAGTCCTGGATCACGTGATGTCCCTGGTCACGAAGGCCTCGAGCCGGTCGGTGCGCCCGGCCCACAGCCGGCGCTGCTCGCCCAGCCAGCCATCGACCAGGGCGAAGGTCGCCCGCTCCAGCGTGCAGGTGCGCACCCGGCCGGATTTCTCGGTGCGGATCAGGCCGCTCTGCTCGAGCGCCGCGATGTGTTTCATGAACGAGGGCAGGGCCATGTCGAATGGCTGCGCCAGCTCGCCGACCGCCGCCGGCCCGCCGCCGAGACGCGCCAGGATGGCCCGCCGCGTCGGATCGGCGAGGGCCTGGAAAATCCCGTCGAGTGGCTCGCTGCCTGCATGCATGCGCGACGACTAGCATCGCCGAATGCTTAGCGCAACGGCTAAGTGTTTGGCGTGTGCATCACTTAGCCATTGCGCTAAGTGTTTGCCGTTGATAGTTAGCCGACCGGCAAAGTGTTGGATCCGAAGGAGATCGAAAATGAAGCTGGTGGCCACGACATTCATCTCGCTGGATGGCGTCTATCAGGGGCCGGGCGGCCCGGATGAGGACCGCAGCGACGGGTTTTCCCGCGGCGGCTGGTTCGTGCCCTATCTCGAGCCGAACTTTCTGGCGCAGGCACGCAGCTGGCTCGAGCAGGCCGACGGGCTGCTGCTCGGCCGACGCACCTATGAGAGTTTTTCGCGCGACTGGCCGGAGATGAACAAGCCGGACGATGCGATCGGGCTGATGATGAACCGGCTGCCCAAATATGTGGCCTCGGCGACGCTCGGCGCCACCAGCTGGGGGCCGGTGACTGTGCTGCGCGGCGATACGCTCAAGGAGGTGGAAGCCTTGAAGGCGCGTCCTGGCCGCGAGCTGCAGGTGCATGGCAGCGGCAGCCTGGCCGGCTCGCTGCTGGCGGCCGGGCTGGTCGACGAGCTGCGGCTGGTGGTGGCGCCGGTGATCGTCGGCGCCGGGCACAAGCTGTTCAAGGACAGCGGCGTGGCCACGGCGATGCGGGCAAAGCGCAACGACACGACGCCGGGCGGGCTCAATGTGCAGGTGTTCGAGCGGGTTGGAGAGGCGAAGTACGAGACGTTCCAGCGGCCTTAGCGCGGAGCTATCCGAAATCCTCCCCCACGGGGTGGGGGAGGGGGACCAGCGAAGCTGGTGGAGGGGGGAGCCAAACCATCGGCACTTCCTCCCCCCTCCACCGCCTTCGGCGGTCCCCCTCCCCCGCCTCGCGGGGGAGGATATCGGAGAGGGCCGGTGCCCCCCGTTCCTCATCCCGCCAGCGCCCGTACCGCCTCGACATGGCCGCCAAAGCTGCGCACCCGCGTGCCATACTCCGCCAGCGCGGCGTCGAACTCGGTGGGACCGAAATCGGGCCATTTCACCCGGGTGAAATAGAGCTCGGCCTGGGCGCATTCCCACAGCATGAAATCGGACAGCCGCTGGTCGCCGCCGGTGCGGATCAGGAAATCCACGTCCTCGGTGCCGAGCTCGCTGGCGATGGCCTCGGGGCCGTGCGCCGCGGCGGCGAGGATGGCGTCACGGGCCGAGTAATCGATGGCGACGCGCAGATGCAGCCCGGTGCAGGCGGCAGTGCTGCGCTCGGCTGCGGCAATCGCCTTCACCAGGCCGAGCGGCAGCCGGTCGCGGCGGCCGAGGATGGAGATGCGGACATTGGCATCGCGCAGCTGGCGGGCTTCGACCAGCAGGAAATGCCGCAGCAGCGCCATCATGCCGGCGACCTCGGCCTCGGAGCGGCGCCAGTTGTAGGTGGAGAAGGCATAGAGCGACAGGCTGCCGATATCGCGCGCGATGGCGGAGCGGACGATGGCGCGCACCGCATCGGCGCCGACCTGATGGCCGGCAGGGCGGGGCAGGCCGCGCGCCTCGGCCCAGCGGCCATTGCCGTCCATGATGATGGCGACGTGGAGTTTGTGATCAGGAGTGGTTTGCATTGTAAACCTCGTGGATGTGACGATGCGATTGGTGGATATCGGTCAGGACTTGGTTACGGGTGGGCGGTGATCCACTGATAGAGACGGCCCCCGCCCGGCCTCCCCCCGAAAGGGGGGGGGGAAGAGTCGGGGGGCGGTCTTAGATCGTGCCCAATGCAACAGCGGAGCCCCACCCCCCTCATGGGGGCGGCTGGGAGGGGGCCGTCAGCTTCAGTACGCACTAAGCCACCTGCGGCTTGCCCGGCGCCGCCTGCTCGGCTCGCGCCGAGGCGTCGCGGACGACGCGTTCGAGCACCCCGAGATAGTCGACGAAGCGCTGGCGGCCGGCGGGAGTGAGGCGGATTTCGGTCAGCGGCCGGTTACCGATATAGCCCTTGTGGATGGCAACCAGGCCGGCCTCCTGCAGCACGGTGAGGTGGCGGCTGAGGTTGCCCTGGGTCAGGCCGCAGAGCCGCAGCAGATCGTTGAAGGCGAGGCCGTCGGGGCGGCCGGCCAGCGAAGTGAGGATGCCGAGGCGGGCCTTTTCGTGGATCACCCGGTCGAGCCCGTCATAGGCGAAGGGGGCATCGGGCTCAGCGGACATTGGCAACCTCCGAGGCGCGGTGGACGATGGCGGCGACCAGCAACTGGCCGAGCGCGAAGGGGATGCCCATGTGCCAGGGCGACAGCGCCTGGTCGCCGGCCGCCTGCAGCAGCACGGTGAAGCCCGACAGCAGGTACCAGGCGCCGGCCAGCGCGATGGCGCGGGGCAGCGAGCGGGCGGCGGCGAAGATGCCGAGGCTGACCAGGATCAGCCACAGTCCGGGCACCAGCCACAGCTGTTCCGGGGCGGAACGCGCGAAGAAGGCGAGCAGTGCCGCGCCGGCAACGCCTGCCGGCACGAAGTTCAGCACCGCCTCGCGGATCATCTGGTCGGCGAGCCCGCCATGGTGGCGCCGGGCGCGACGCAGCATTTCGGCGCCGATCAGCGCCACGGCGACGATGGCGGTGAGCACCCAGCCGGCGAAATAGGCGACCGGCTCGAGGGCACCGGGAACCATCGACTGCAGCAGCGCCACGCCGAAGGCCAGGACGCCCGAGGCGGCCAGCGCGGCCGGGCCGAGGCCCAGGAATTCGCTCGACTGCGCGAGACGCGACTTGATTTCGACGATGTCGGCGAGGGCTTTGTCGAGATCGGACATGGCGACGACTCGTGTTTGCAATGCAAACCAGATTGGAACGCAAATTGCGGCGGGTCTATGACGCCGCGCCGGGCTCTGGCCCCGTTACCCCGTTCCGTGAGACAATGGCGCCGCGGCGGGGGAGGTGCGAGGTGTCGACCCGGCTTGGCTATTTCCTCATCGCCGACATCACCGGCTACACCCAGTATCTGGGA
>JAEUMC010000854.1 GCA_016793415.1 Devosia sp.
ACCCCATGCCGCGGGCATTGGGGTGGGTTACGACGTTGAGGTAGATGCCGAAGCCGCTGGCGACCGCGGCCAGCGCCGCATCCACCGCCAGCCCGGCCTTGTGGTAGACCAGTACGCCGCGCGCCTCGCAGGCGATGTGCCCGAGAATTTCGCTGAGCACCTCGATGGTCGGCTGGTCATAGCCCGACATCTGCGCCTGCGCCCGGATCCACTGCGGATCGGTCGGTTCGAAATAGCGGGCCTGGAAGTCCAGCGGGAAATCCTCGTCCGGCATTTCCATGGCCATGACCAGGCTCGGCTCGAACTCCTCCCACAGGAGTCCATCGAGCACCTCGACGATCTCGGGCGCGGTGAGCGGGGTGACCCGGAACACCGGGGCGATGCGGTGGCGCTTGGAAAGTTCTGCGAGCCGCATCAGCCTGAGCTCGGCATAGCCGCCATCGCTCGGATCGAGGCAGTGGATCGAGTTGGCGCGCTTGGTGTAGCCCTGCGCGTAGCGCCACAGCCACAAGCCATCCTGCGCCTGCCGCAGCGCCGGCCAGGCTGTGAGGGTCGCACCTTCGATCTGACTGACGCTGAGTGGAACCATCAGGACCTGTAGTCGCCGTTGATGGTGATGTAGCCGTGCGTCAGGTCGCAGGTGTAGACGGTCGCCGTGCCGGTCCCGAGGCCCAGCCCGACCCGCACTTCGATCTCTTCATTCTTCATGTAGGCGCTGGTCGCCGCCTCGTTGTAGGCCGGGTCGCGCTCGCCTTGCGTGGCAACGCGGATATCGCCGAAGCTGATCTCCAGCCGATCGCGGTCGGCGGGCTCGCCGGCCTTGCCCACCGCCATGACGATGCGGCCCCAATTGGCGTCTTCGCCGGCAATGGCGGTCTTGACCAGCGGCGAGTTGGCGATCGACTGCGCAATGCGGAACGCGCTTCGGTCGGTCTCGGCGCCTTCGACGGTGACGGTCACCATCTTGGTCGCGCCTTCGCCGTCGCGCACCACGTGGATCGCCAGCTCGTGCAGCACGTCGGCCAGCGCTTCGGCGAACACTTCGGCACGCGGATCGTCGGCCGAGCTTATGGCGGGGATGTCGGCCTTGCCGGTGGCAAACACCAGGCAGGTGTCGGAGGTCGAAGTGTCGCTGTCGACGGTGACGGCATTGAAGCTGGTGTCGATTGCCGGCTGCAGCAGCCCCTGCAGCACGCCCGCCGCGATCGGCGCATCGGTGAACACGAAGCTCAGCATCGTCGCCATGTCGGGGGCAATCATCCCCGACCCCTTGGCGATTCCCGAGATCACCACCGGCACGCCGTCGAACTCGACGGTAGCCGTGGCCACTTTGGCGAAGGTATCGGTGGTCATGATCGCCTTGGCGGCGTCCATCCACGGGCCGGGCGCCAGGCGGGTCGCCATCTCGGCGGTAACGCCGGCGAATTTCTGCGCATCGAGCGGCTCGCCGATGACCCCGGTGGAGGCGAGGAAGATCTCGTGCTGCTGGACGCCGAGCGCCTTCGCCACAATATCGGCCGAGAGCGCCACCGAGGTCTTGCCCTTCTGGCCGGTAAAGGCATTGGCGTTGCCGGAATTGACCAGCAGCGCGCGGGCCTTGCCGCCGCTGAGGTTCTGCCGGCACCAGTCCACTGCTGCCGAAGGACACTTCGAACGGGTCAGGACGCCGGCAACAACAGTCCCCTCGTCCATCGCGACGAGCAGAACATCAGTGCGATTCTTGTATTTGATCCCGGCCTCGGCCGTCGCAAACCGAACTCCTGCAACATCCGGCAGTTCCGGGTAAGTCTTGGGAGCGAGGGGAGAAACGGGATGGGCCATGTTGCGTCCTATGCGGCGACAATAGGCCCATCCGTTTGCCTCAAGCCTTGCTGTGACGCAAGTCGTTCATTTGCTCAAGCGGCCGGTGGCGATGAAGCGGCCGAAACGCGACTGGATGGTCGGGATGATGAAGTAGACCATGGCGATGACCATCAGCGGCGCGACGACGAAGTTGCGCTCCCACACCGGCCAGCCCTCGGTGAACGGCGCCACCAGGTAGATGATCCCGGTAATCACCGGGTAGACGGCGACCAGCACCAGCAGCGCCATGCGGGTGCGCGCAGCAAGCGATGGGCCCGTCGGCTTGGCGGGAGCAGCCACGCCAGCGGCGGCGGGTGCAGAAGCAGCGGATTGAACGGACATTTCCAAACCCCATATGAACGGTACGGCTCGTTACATATAGAAACGGAACGTAACGTTCAAGTGGATGGGCCCGGCTTTTTCGTGTATCCCAGCTATGCACTACCGACAGGGCATCAGTCAGAAACATGTCCACCATCGACAGCCAGCCCCGTAGATCCATCGGCGCCGCCCGCAACCCGGACAGCCATGAGGCGATCCTCGCGGCAGCCGAAGAGCTTTTCTGCGAAGCAGGCTATGCCGGCTTCTCGATCGAAGCCGTGGCCCGGCGAGCCCGCGCCGGCAAGCCGACCATCTATCGCTGGTGGCCATCCAAGGCGCACCTGCTGCTCGACGTCTATACGCGGCTGAAAAGCTCGCGCATGCCCGATCCGGATACCGGAACGCTCGAAGGCGACATCCGCACCTTTCTCACCGAGCTGGTGCGTTTCTGGACGGGCAACACCGGCGGCGTCTACAAGTCGCTGATTGCCGAGGCGCAGGCCGATCCGAAGGCGGCCGAAGCGCTCCAGGCCTACTCGATCGAGCGCACCCGGCACACCGCAGGCATCTTCGAACGCGCCAAGGCCCGGGGCGAGATGCGTGCCGATGCCGACAGCCTCGCTGCCTCCGACCTGATGTCGGCCTATGCCTGGAAGCTGCTGCTGACCGACCGGCTCGCCGACCAGGCCGAGATCATCGACAAAGTGACCTCGATCCTGGTCCGCGGCCTCGCCAAATGACAGAACCCCGACCGAAGCCGGGGTTCCGATAGATTTTGCCGGACTGAGAGGGCGGTTACGGCGCGGTGCCGGCGGCGCCTTCGGCCTGCGGCTCCGACTGCTTCTTCACCGCTGCGGCGAGCGTTGCGTCGGGGATGTCGAGCTTCACGTCCTTTTTCAGCGCGGCGACCGACTCGTCGAACGCCTTGAACATCACCTGCTGGCCCAGCTGCTGCTGCACCTGCTCGATCGGCGGCGGCGAGCTCATGCGCTTTTCCTCGACCTTGATGATGTGCCAGCCGAACTGGCTCTGCACCGGATCCGAGATCTTGCCCGGCTCGAGCGTGAACGCCACGGCTTCGAACTCCGGCACCATCATGCCCTTACTGAAGAAGCCCAGGTCGCCGCCATTCTGCTTGCCCGAGGGGTCGGTGGTCTTTTCCATGGCCAGCACCTCGAACGGCTTGCCGCCGTCGAGCTCGGCCTTCACCGCCTTGGCTTCGTCTTCGGTGGCGACGAGAATGTGGCGCGCATGCACTTCTTCGACCGGCTTGAAGTCCTTGACGAACTGGTCGTAGGCGGCCTTGACGGTTTCTTCGGTCACCGCGGCTGCAACCTTCTGGGTGAAGTAGTCGCGGCGCAGCGAGCGCTCCTCGAGATACTGCAGGCGCCGCTTGAACAGGTCGGTGTCGGCCATGCCGGCAGCTTTCGCGGCTTTGGCCATCACTTTCATGTCAATCAGCACGGTGACGAGGAAGGCGCGGCGCTCTTCCGGCGGCACCTGCTGCAGTTCCTGCTGCAGGTCCTCGGCGGCAAACGACAGATCTGCCTCGGTAATCGTCTGGTCGCCGATGGTCGCGACGACCGTTTCGGGAGCGGCGGGAGCAGCTGCCGCCGGGGCGGCGGCATCCTGCGCGAGGGCGGCGACGGGGGCGAAGCCGAGCGCCGTACCCACCAGCAGGGCAGCGGCCAGGGTCTTCAGAACTTTGTGGAAACCCCGCGGGGCATGGACGTTCATTGGGAATTCTCCTCGGATGGCGCAGAGCCCCCGGCCCGCGGCGGCGCAGGTTTGGCCCATTTGCGTTACGTTGACAAGCAAAACACCCGCTCTTACATGTCGCACCACTTCAAAGAGTGTTGACGGGTGAGGACCCGCCGCCTGCCGGATGACATGAAGCGCCTTAGCGCCACCCGGCCCTGAACAATCAAAGGACGACACGAATGGTACTGGCTGCAATCGCCAAGGCGATCTTCGGTTCGGCGAACGATCGGCAGGTGAAGAAGTACCTCCCGAGGGTCGCCGCGATCAACGCGCTGGAGCCGGAGTTCGAGAAGCTCAGCGACGAGCAGTTGAAGGCCAAGACCCAGGAATTCCGCGATCAGCTCGCGGCCGGCAAGAGCCTCGACGACATCCTCGAGCCCGCCTTCGCCACGGTTCGCGAGGCCAGTAAGCGCGTCCTCGGCATGCGCCATTTCGATGTGCAGCTGATCGGCGGCATGGTGCTCAACAACCGCTCCATCGCCGAAATGAAGACCGGTGAAGGCAAGACCCTGGTGGCGACGCTGGCGGTTTACCTCAACGCCCTGCCCGGCAAGGGCGTGCACCTCGTCACCGTCAACGACTACCTGGTGCGCCGCGATTTGAGCTGGATGGGCCAGATCTACCGCTTCCTCGGGCTCACCACCGGCATCATCGTGCACGGCCTCGACGATGCGGAACGCAAGGCCAGCTACGCCGCCGACATCACCTACGGCACCAATAACGAGTTCGGCTTCGACTACCTGCGCGACAACATGAAATACAGCCGCGACCAGATGGTGCAGCGCGGCCACGAATACGCCATCGTCGACGAAGTGGACTCGATCCTCATCGACGAGGCCCGCACCCCGCTGATCATTTCCGGCCCCTCGGCTGACCGTTCGTCGCTCTACGAGATGGCCGACACGCTGATTCCGCTGCTCGGCGAAGGCGATTTCGAGATCGACGAGAAGCAGCGTTCCGCCACCTTCACCGACGCCGGTATCGAAAAGCTCGAGGCGGCGCTGGTCGACAACGGCCAGCTCAAGGGTGAAAACCTCTACGACATCGAGAACGTGGCGCTGGTCCACCATCTCAACTCGGCGCTGCGCGCCCACAAGATGTTCCAGCGTGAGAAGGACTACATCGTCCGCAACGACGAAGTGGTGATCATCGACGAGTTCACCGGCCGCATGATGCCGGGCCGCCGCTATTCGGAAGGCCTGCACCAGGCCCTGGAAGCCAAGGAACACGTCAAGATCCAGGCCGAAAACCAGACGCTGGCCTCGATCACCTTCCAGAACTACTTCCGCCTCTACAAGAAGCTGGCCGGCATGACCGGTACGGCGGCGACCGAGGCCGAGGAATTCGGCGACATCTACGGGCTGACCGTTACCTCGATCCCGACCAACGTGCCGGTCAAGCGCAAGGACGAGGACGACGCCATCTTCCGCACCGCCGCGGAGAAGTTCGACGAGATCGCCAATCTGATCGTCGATGCGCGCGGTCGTGGCCAGCCGATCCTCGTGGGCACCACCTCGATCGAGAAATCCGAGATGCTGGCGGAGATTCTCCGCGGCAAGGGCATCAAGGACATCGCGGTCCTGAACGCCCGCCACCACGAGCAGGAAGCCCAGATCGTCGCCGACGCGGGCGTGTCCGGCGCCGTCACCATCGCCACCAACATGGCCGGCCGTGGTACCGACATCCAGCTCGGCGGCAACGTCGAGATGCGTATCGAGAAGGAAGCGCATGGCCTCGAAGGCGCCGAGCGCGAAGCCAAGATCGCCGAGATCAAGCGCACCATCGCCGAAGACAAGGCCAAGGTGCTGGCCGCCGGCGGCCTCTACATCATCGGCACCGAGCGGCACGAAAGCCGCCGCATCGACAACCAGTTGCGCGGCCGCGCCGGTCGCCAGGGCGACCCCGGCCACTCCAAGTTCTTCCTGAGCTTGCAGGACGACCTGATGCGCATCTTCCCGGTCGAGTCGATGGATTCGATGTTGAGCAAGCTCGGCCTCGAGCAGGGCGAGTCGATCACCCATCCGTGGGTGACCAAGGCCATCGAGCGCGCCCAGGCCCGCGTCGAAGCCCGCAACTTCGATATCCGCAAGAACATCCTCAAGTACGACGACGTGATGAACGATCAGCGCAAGGCGATCTTCACCGAACGCCTCGAACTGATGGACAGCGAAGACGTCGCCGAGACGGTCAACGAGATGCGCCACCAGGTGGTGGACGACATCGTCTCGAAGGCCATTCCGGACCGCTCCTACCCCGAGCAGTGGCAGGTCGAACAGCTGGTTGCCGCCGGCAAGACCTACCTCAATGTCGACCTGCCGGTCGAAGCCTGGACGCACGAGGAAGGCATCGACGTCGAACAGGTGCGCGAGCGCATCGTCAACATCGCCGACGAGTTCGCTGCTGCCAAGGTTGCCCGCTACTCGCCCGACATCATGCGCCAGGTCGAGAAGTCGATCCTGTTGCAGTCGATCGACGGGCTGTGGCGCGAGCATCTTGTCACCCTCGACCACCTGTCCAAGGTCGTCGGCTGGCGCGGTCTCGCCCAGCGCGATCCGCTGAACGAGTACAAGCGCGAGGCCTTCGAGCTGTTCGAGCAGCTGCTGGCAAGCCTGCGCGAGCTGGTCACCACCCAGCTCAGCCACGTCGAAATCCAGATGCGCCAGCCCACCCCGCCGCTGCCGAACTTCGATGGGCTCGACGAGATCCATATCGACCCGACCACCGGTGAGAACGACGCCGAGAGCGACATCACCGGCACCATGCCGCGCGCCCTCGGCCCGGCCCCGTCGCTGGCGGCCTTTGCCGCCGCAGGCGCCGCTGCCGGCGCTGGGGTGATCGAGGCCGACCCGGCGCTGAAGCCGATCGACCCCAAACTGCTGGTCGGAGTATCGCGCAACGCCCCCTGCCCCTGCGGCTCAGGCAGGAAGTTCAAGCACTGCCACGGCGCGTTCTGACGCCGTCACAAGCACCTGAATAACCAGCCGGCCGGCTCCTCCTGGGAGCCGGCCGGTTTGTTTTTCGCTGCTGGCGCAGGCCCATGCAACTCCAAGTAAGCGCTTGCAAACCCAAACGCCTCGACAGTAGCGTCGGCGATCAGGACCGCGCCGGGGCGAGGCGCGATTTGAATGCCGCATCATTCATTGCCCGCAGCACATGGCAGCTCGCGGCGCAATGCGGTTGCGGCTTGGGGGATCAATGGCCTATTTCATCGGCGGCCTGGTCGGAGGCGTAATCGGCTGCTTGTTCTTCGGCGGCTTGCTTGGCTGGATCATTCACAAGCTGTCCCGGCTGCCATATTCGACCGCTGACGCCCTCGGGTTGCTGGCTGTCATCATCCTCGCCGGTTTCACCAACTCGTCGCCCAGCCGATCCATCCTGGCGACTTGGGTGTTCTACTTCGTGACCTCGGTGCCGGCCTATTTCATCCTGGAGCGCCTTCGGCTGTCCCGTGCGACAAGGTCGGCGCCGCCGGAGTCGAGGCACGAGCCTCCGATGCACCTGGAACCTGCCGAGCCCGGGCCTCCGCCGCTTCCGCAGACAATCCGGTCCGAGCGATCGGCCCTGGCCGCCGAGATGCAGCTGGAAGAAGAGATCGCCCTGTCGGTGCGCGCCGAGTACCCGCCTCCGCCGCCACCACCGCCTCCACCCACTACTCCCGCGCGGCGCCGCGCCCGGAACTTCATCGCCCGCCACTGGCGCGGCGAGCTTTCACTGCCGGTGTCCTATTGGCTGGTCAATTTTGCCGTCAATGTCGGCGCGGCGGTGGCGGTTTTCGCGCTGGCCACCACGTTCACGCCGAATGAGGGCTACGAACCCGCCGGCATCCTGGCGTTTGTCGCAACCACCTGGGCTGTTCTCACGGTTTTGGCGGTGTGGCAGATCGTCGGGCTTTGGCGGTCGGCCGATCGCAACGCCGACGAGCAGTTCAAGGCGCGTCGCAGCGCCTTCTGGGCGCGGGCGGCACAGGTCATGGCGGTCATCGGCGTCCTGCAGTTCGGTGCGGGCGTCGTGAATACTGCGGCGCCGCAGTTCACCGAACTGTCTCGGATCGTGTTTCAGAACGATCCGGACATCCCGGATGCGACGCTGCAGCTTTCCGACGACGCCCGGCTTCTTATCCTCACCGGTGGCATCAAGTACGGGCTGGCGGGGCGGATCGACACCCTGCTGAGCGCTGCCCCCAACGTCACCGGGTTGTTGCTCAGCAGTCCCGGCGGACGCGTTGCTGAGGCCGACAAGATCTTCGATCTGGTGCGCAAACGCGGCCTCGATACCTTCGTCTCCGACGAGTGTTCATCGGCCTGCACACTGGTTTTCGTGGCCGGACAGAATCGGCTCGTCGGCCAGGACGGCAAGCTCGGTTTCCACGGCAGCTTCTTTCCCGGCATGACCGAGGAGGACTTGCAGGACATGAACGACGAGTGGGCCAACCTCTACCGTTCGGCCGGCCTTTCGGCGGATTTTCTTGACCGCGCCCTCAAGGTGCCGCCGGAGAGCATCTGGTATCCGACCGTCCAGGAGCTGCGCGAGGCCGGCGTCACGGTCGGTGACGTGTCCAAGGTTGCCGCCCTTCCCGATGGCTTTACCCCCGCGGCGTCGCTCGCCTCGGTTCGCGAAACCTTCCTCTCCGCGTCCGGCCTTTACGAGGCGATCGACACCCATGCTCCCGACCGCGCCGCGCAGATCTATGCGCACGGCCTCGACTACGCCGAAGGCAAGATCTCACTGGATACGCTGACCAGCGGGGTGAACAGCATCGTCACCCAGCTCGTCACCACGCGCCTCTCCGGCGCCGACGATCAGACACTGGTCGAGTATGCACTGGTCGCCGCAGATGAGTACGACGCGCTTCAGCAACGGGACGCGACGGAGTGTTTCCGTTACGCCTCCGGCACGGGCACGGTTGATCTGAAGAACTACATCCCCAGGGAGCTGGCCGCCCGCGAGGCTGCAGTCAACGAGCGGATCGTGCGCAGCGTCGGCACCGCGCCCTTCGTCACGCAAACCTACCTCGATACCATCTGGGGGGAGGTCGGATTGGCGATGCAGGCCACTCTCACGCAAGCCCAGTTCGATGCGTTCATGACCCCTGTTGGGCAGGTTACCCCGAGCCAGCACGAAGCGTACTGCATAGCGGCAACGGCCATGATGAGAGAGCTGGCCAAACTGCCGGCACATGACGCAGCCGCAGCCATCAGGTCCTTCTACCAGTAGCCGCATCGGCGAGGCCACCGGACTGATGCCCCCCGCGCCCGGGCCGGCGGGCGACAGCTGCTCAGGCGCTGGCGGTTCCGCGTTTCGGGCGGCGCACAGCCCGTACCGTTCCAACATTGTTGCCGCCGCAATAGAAGCGGTCCCGACCATCGGACTCGAGGCCGGAAACGCCCTTGCCCGGCGGCATGTCGAGCTGCTCCAGCACCTCGCCCGATTTTGGGTCGACACGCCGCAACTCGCTCTGCCCGTCCTCGAGCGTCGCGTGCCAGAGCTCGCCCTCGACCCAGGTCACCCCGGTGACGAAGCGATTGGAGTTGATGGTGCGCAGCACTTTGCCGGTCTCGGGATCGACCTGCAGGATCTGCTTGCCGCGGTACTGCCCGACCCAGAGCGACCCTTCCGCCCAGGCGAGCCCCGAACCGCCGCCCGGTGACGGGATAGTCTTGACCACCCGCCCGGTAGCCGGCTCGATCTTCTGGATCACGTCCTCGGCCAGTTGGTAGAGGTGCTGACCGTCAAAGGTGGTGCCGGCATGCGCGGCGACCTCGATGGTCCGCACCGGCTCGCCGCTTTCCGGATCGAACGCATTGATGCGGTCGCCCGAGGCAAACCACACATTGGTACCGTCGAAGGTAACGCCGGCCACTGAGTCGATCCCCTCGAACGGGCCGTACTCGCGAACAATCTCGGCATGCGCATGCTTCATCGGACTGGCCTCTCTCGCTCAATTTGCCATGCGTCAGGTCTAGTCGCCCGGCAGCGGTCCGGGGAGTAACAAAGCCGTCGGGAAACCCGGTACCGGCGGCCTGATCCAGCGCAGCGCCCGCCCCCGGCCGAACGACTGCACCTTGCCCTCTGCCGCCAGCTGCTCCAGCGCGCGCTGTACGGTGCGGGGGCTGGTGCCGAGCGCAATGGCCAGCGCCGAGCTGGCCCAGGCCTCGCCATCGGCGAGCAACGCCAGCACCCCGGCATATTGATCCTCCACCGGCGGCGCCAGCACCACCACCTCGTCCGCCTGGCTCGGGGCAAGCGCAAATCCGGCCATGGTGGCGTTGAGTTCCGCGATCCCGACGAGTTCGGCGCGCAGCCGCCCCATCTCCACTCGCAGCCGGGCCCGGTGCGATTCGTCCGCCTCCTTGCCGCCAAACCCGGCAGCCACCAACTCGGCCCTCGGCACATCCCTCGGCCACGCCTCGGCCAGTGTCCGCAGCAGGGCAAACAGCACCGGACGGGTGGCGAGGGACACGATCGTCCCAGCCTGCCGGACCACGTTGCGCGTCGCGTCGATCACCAGGCCGCCCGATGCCAGCACCTCCTCGACCCCGGCAAGGCTGAGCGGTCGCTCGCGACCGCCGCCGATCAGTCGAGCCGCCGGCTCGTCCAGCACCCGGGCATCCGCCTCGATCTCCGCCACCAGGGCGCCGATGCCGGCCTGCTGCGCCGCGGTCAGTGCCCGGTCGAACGCCGCCCGGGCCGGCCCGGTCTGGATCCGCCGAACGGCGATCCCGGCCGTGACCAGCTGATGCACCGCGATGGTCGCCGGCGGCAGCTCCTGCAGCTCCAGTTGCGTGAGGATAGCCTCGGCTGCATCCACGTCTCCGATCAGCAACAGCCGCCGGGCCGCGAGGTTCGCCGCGTGCGCGGCATTGGCGCGATCGCCCTGCGCTGCGAGGGCCCGGCGCGCTGCCTCGAGGGCGCTGGGCTGCCAGGAGAGGTCGCGCGACACCAGCGCGATCTCTGCCTCCGCCACCACACAACGGGCTCGCGCCACCGCCTCGCGGGCATGGAACCCCTTGCCGGCTGCCTTGAGC